>CAYWWE010000103.1:0-5811 GCA_964461785.1 uncultured Bacteroides sp. | reverse complement strand
GATTTGGAGCAACGGGATTTTTTCGCTATCTTTGGCAAGACAACCTCATAAAACTCTACGATCATGATTATGGAAAGCTGGCTTATATGGCTCATCGCAGCCGCCGGATGTCTGGCAATCGAGGTGCTTACTCAGTCGCTATGGGCGCTTTGCCTTTCGGTTGGATGCCTCTTCGCCGTCGTGGCCTCAGCAGTCGGACTTGATTCGCTGGCTCAGGTAGTGGCTCTCGCCGCAGGGTCGATAGCCGCCTATCTGCTGCTCATTCCGCTGTTCAGGCGCATCCGCGCCCGATTCAACGCCCGCTATGGCCGCGAGGCCCGCACCGGCATGGAGGCGCTCCTTGGCCGCAAGGCTATCGTCACCGAGCCCATCCTCCCGGGCCATCTGGGCAGAGCCCGCATCGACGGCGACAACTGGCAGGTGCGCGCTCCGGGCGTGACCACCGTCATCCCTTACGGTGCCGAAGTATCGGTCACCTCCTACGACAGCATAATCCTCGACGTGGCCCTCTGACATCTATTCCATCCGTTAACCATTTCCCCCCACAACGCAATATGACAACAACAATGATCCTGGCCATAGTGCTCATAGTTCTCGTTATCGTGATAATATGGGCCGGCGTTAAGGTAGTGCCGCAGTCGGAGACCCGGGTCGTGGAGCGCCTCGGCCGCTTCCACTCCGTTCTGGCTCCCGGCCTCAACTTCATCATACCCTTTATCGACCGCCCCAAGATGATCTACACCCGCAGGGTTGAGAATGCCGTGGGCGGACGCACCATTGTGCGCACCACCGCCACCAAGGTCATCGACCTCCGCGAGCAGGTCTACGACTTCCCCTCGCAGCAAGTGATCACCCGCGACAACGTGACCACCGAGATCAACGCCCTCCTCTACTTCCAGATCACCGACCCGAAGAAGGCCGTCTACGAGATCGACAATCTGCCCAACGCCATCGAGAAGCTCACCCAGACCTCGCTCCGCAACGTGATAGGCGAACTCGAGCTCGACGAGACCCTCACCTCGCGCGACACCATCAACTCCAAGCTGCAGGTGATCCTCGACGATGCCACCAACAAGTGGGGAGTCAAGGTGAACCGCGTCGAGCTTCAGGACATAACCCCGCCCGAGAGCGTGCGCGTGGCCATGGAGAAGCAGATGCAGGCCGAGCGAAACCGCCGCGCCGAGATCCTCAACGCCGAGGGCGAGAAGCAGAGCCTCATCCTGCGCTCGGAGGGCGACAAGGCCTCGCGCATCAACCAGGCCGAGGCCGTGAAGCAGGCCGAGATCCTCCGCGCCGAGGGCGAGGCACGCGCCATCATCCTCAACGCCCAGGCCGAAGCCGACGCCATCCTGCGCGTGGCCGAAGCCGTAAGGGGTGCCAACACCGATCCGGCCACCTACATCCTGGCCATGAAATATATCGACACCCTGCGCGAGATGACTTCGGGCAAGGACAACAAGACGGTCTATATCCCCTACGAGGCCTCATCAGTGCTCTCCTCGATCGGGTCCATCAGCAATCTCTTTAAAGCAGGTAAGTAACATATCGGAAAAGTTTTGTAACTTTGCGCGACAGCACCCCGCCCAGGCGTTGTCGCGCAATCTTTTATTCCTCCCGCTGCGATGCCCAACATAATGATCCGCGCCATTTCAGGCGCAATATATGTGGCCCTTCTTCTGGGTTGCCTCATATTCAGCCCCCGAGTGGCTTTTGCCATACTGATGCTGATATTCAGCATCTTCGGAGCCATCGAATATACCCGCATGACCGCGTCGGCAAGCCGCTGGCTGCGTGTGGCCGACATCGTGGCCACTGCCCTCCCGCCATTCTTCGTCCTCATGGCCGTCAGAGCAACCGGACTGTCGACGGCCTCGGTAGCCTGGGGCGTGGGCACTGTGTGCTTCCTCTACCCCTTCCTGCGTATGGGCGCCCAGCTCTATGTCAGGACTCCCCACCCGCTCGAGCACGCCGCCCGCGGCTGCATGGGAGTTTACTACGTCGGTGTGGCCCTCGCTGCCGCCTCTCTGGCTGCCCAGCTGTCGCCCTCAGTCGTCATTCTCATGTTTGTCATGATCTGGGTCAACGACACCGGCGCCTATCTGGTGGGCTGCCGCTGGGGACGCACCAAGCTCTTCGAGCGCATATCGCCCAAGAAGACATGGGAGGGAGCCGCCGGCGGAGCCCTGTTTGCCATGACGGCAGGCGTGGTGGCACCGCTCATCTTCCCCTCACTTCCCATGGGCTCTGTGGCCGGAATGATCCTGGGGCTCGTCGTGTGCATCTCAGGCACCATAGGCGATCTTGTCGAGTCGATGATAAAGCGCGAGGAGGGAGTGAAAGACTCAGGCAGCATCATGCCGGGCCACGGTGGCATCCTCGACCGCATTGACTCGCTGCTTTTCGCCGCTCCGGTCACCCTCATCTTCATCATGATCATACTTCGCTAACACCGCCGCGGCGCGAACCCCGCCCCGCCCCGATACGTTTATTAATCCGAGCATCTGTTTATCTCTATGAGCAATAACCAACGCTATATGATGCGTGGAGTCTCCGCCGCCAAGGAGGATGTCCACGCCGCCATCAAGAATGTCGACAAAGGGCTTTATCCCCGCGCCTTCTGCAAAATCATTCCCGACATCCTCGGGGGTGATCCCGAGTGGTGCAACATAATGCATGCCGACGGCGCCGGCACCAAGAGCAGTCTGGCCTACGCCTACTGGAAGCGCACGGGCGATCTGAGCGTATGGCGAGGCATTGCCCAGGATGCCCTGATCATGAACATCGACGACCTCCTCTGCGTAGGTGCGACCGACAATATCCTTGTCAGCTCAACGATAGGCCGCAACAAGATGCTCATCCCGGGCGAGGTGATCGCCGCGATCATCAACGGCACCGAAGAGCTCCTTGCCCGTCTGCGCGAGCTCGGAGTAGGGATCTACTCAACCGGCGGCGAGACAGCCGACGTAGGCGATCTGGTGCGCACCATCATCGTTGACTCCACCGTCACCTGCCGCATGCGCCGCGCCGATGTGGTAAACAACGCCAACATCCGTCCCGGCGACGTAATAGTGGGTCTCGCCTCCTTCGGGCAGGCCACCTACGAGAGCGAATACAACGGCGGCATGGGCAGCAACGGCCTCACCTCGGCGCGCCACGATGTCTTTGCCCATGCTCTGGCTGCAGAGTTTCCCGAGACCTACGACCATGCCGTGCCCGAGGAGCTTGTTTATTCCGGCTCGGTCGACCTCACAGATCCCGTCGAAGGCACCCCGCTCGATGCCGGCAAGCTCGTCCTCTCGCCCACACGCACATACGCACCCGTGGTCAAGCGTCTTCTCGAGCAGATGCGTCCCGCCATCCACGGCATGGTCCATTGCACCGGAGGCGCCCAGACCAAAGTGCTTCACTTCATCGACGGCCTCACCGTGATCAAAGACAATCTCTTCCCCACCCCACCGCTGTTTGCCCTTATCCAGAGCCAGAGCGGCACCGACTGGGCCGAGATGTATAAAGTGTTCAACATGGGCCACCGCCTCGAAGTGTATGTTGCGCCGGAAGACGCCGGCAAAGTGATAGCCATCTCGGAGAGCTTCGGCATACCGGCCCGCATCGTTGGCCGCGTCGAGGCCTCGGCCGACGGAGCCAACCATCTCACCATCAGCTCCGACCACGGCACATTCAATTACTAAAGACACCCCATCCTCTTGCACTCCCGAATCAGACATAACCGCCACCTGCGCGCAGTAATGGCTGCCGCCGTCGCTCTCATCCTTGCCGTAGTGGCAGCCGGTGAGGGATGCAGCTCTCCCTCGGCCGGCGAGACCGCCCCCGACACCACCTCCCACAGTCTTCCCGACACCCTGCGGGTTGTGACCCTTTACAGCCCGACCAGCTATTTCATCTACCGTGGCCAGCCCATGGGTTATGACTACGACCTCGTGGAGCGTCTTGCCGCCGACAAAGGCATGGCGCTCAAACTCGAAGTAGCCTCAAGCCTCAACGCCGCAGTGGAAATGCTTGACTCGGGCAAGGTAGACCTCATTGCCTACGACGTGCCCATCACCGCAGAGTACCGGGGCAAGGTTATACCCGCCGGTCCCGAGATCATCACCAATCAGGTGCTCGTGCAGCCGGCCGGGGGCGACTCCCTGATCCGCGACGTCACCGATCTGGTGGGACGCACCGTCTATGTGGCCGAAGGGAGCAAGTACCACTCTCGCCTGCTCAACCTCAACGAGGAGCTCGGAGGAGGGATCACGATCCGGCCCGTTGATCGCGACACCATGATCACCGAAGACCTTATCGGCATGGTCAACCGTGGCGAGATACCCCTCACCATCGTCGACTCCGACATCGCCGCCCTCAACAAAGGCTATTACCCCGATCTCGACATCTCCCTTCAGGTGAGTCTCGACCAGAGAGCGGCATGGGGTGTGGCTCCCGACCATAAGTGGCTCGCCGACTCCATCGACGCATGGGCCACCGAAGCGCGTCCGCGTCAGGAGCAGGCCATCCTTCTCAAGCGCTATTTCGAGCAGAGCAAGACCGAATTCGACCCGTTGGTCAACAACTTTGCGGGAGGCCGCATCTCGCCCTACGACGACCTCTTCAAGAAATATGCCGCCGAAATAGGCTGGGACTGGCGCCTGCTGGCCGCCCAGGCCCACACCGAGAGCCGATTCAAACCGGGCGCCACATCATGGGCCGGAGCGCGGGGGCTGATGCAGATAATGCCCGCCACTGCCCGTGACTACGGCGTGGCCGCCAAACAGCTCTACGATCCCGAGACCAGCATCCGCACCGCCGTGCGCTTCATAGCCGACCTCGATAAGTGGCTCAAAAGCCGCATCCCCGACGACAAGGAGCGCCAGAAATTCATCCTCGCCGCCTACAACGCCGGCGTGGCCCACGTCTACGACGCGATTGCCCTTTCCAAGAAATACAAGATGAATCCCGGAATATGGACGGGCAACGTTGAGAAAGCCATCCTCATGAAGATGAATCCGCGCTACTACCGCGACCCTGTTGTCAAATACGGCTACTCGCGAGGCCGCGAGACCTACGATTATGTGCGCCGCATATTCAGTTTCTACGACAAGGCCAAAGAAAAAGTGCCTCTCTGACCCCTCTTCCATCATCATTTCCGACACCATCATTTCACAATTTTATACCCTTTCTATCACACAACACAATGCGTAAGATAACCCGTACAGTAGCCGCCATCATGGCCGCTGCCTTCCTCGGCATCACCGCCTCCTCGTGTATCGGCTCATTCGCTCTCACCAACAAGCTCCTGAGCTGGAACCGCCAGATCGACAGCAAGTTTGTCAACGAGCTCGTCTTCATCGCCTTCTGGATCCTTCCCGTATATGAAGTATCGGCTCTTGCCGACGTTGTAGTGCTCAACTCGATCGAGTTCTGGAGCGGCAACAACCCCGTGACCGCCTCCTCCAAGACAGTCACCGGCACCGACGGCCAGAAATATCTCGTGCAGAGCGATGCCGAAGGCTACACCATCACCACCGAAGCCACAGGCGACGTTGTGCGTCTCGACTACTCGGCCGACGACAACGCTTGGGATGTTACCACAGCCACCGGCACCGCCCGCCTTATGACATTTATCGACGACACCCATGTAGCCCTTCCCACCGCCGACGGTCGCGAAGCCATCGTCGAAGTCAGCGCCGAAGGCCTGATGGCCTATCGTGCCCAGAGCGCTACCCCGCTCTTCGCCCTCCGCTAAGCCATTCGCCGAAGCCCCATCACGGCATCGTCTGCAAGTCCGGATCAACCCAGTGCCGGGCCTGCAGG
>CAYWWE010000102.1:0-7585 GCA_964461785.1 uncultured Bacteroides sp. | reverse complement strand
CGTCAATGTTTTCGCCCGTCAACATTATCTATCAGATCTGCACAGCGACATGATAAAGACACCCCAATTAACGGCTCTGGCTATAGCCCTGTGCTGCTGTCTGCCGGCCCTCGCTCAGGAATATGGCGATTCGCTGTATGAGGAACTTCAGGAGGTCGTAGTGCGCCCGCGCCAGGGTGTGGGCAAGTTAAAAGGTGCCCTCAACACCGAGCTCATCTCGGCCTCGGAGCTGAAGCGCGCGGCCTGCTGCAACCTCGGCGAGAGCTTCTCGACCAATCCGTCGGTCGATGTCAATTACTCCGATGCAGCTACCGGAACCCGGCAGATCCGTCTGCTCGGCCTCTCGGGACAATATGTCCAGATGCTCACCGAAAACATACCCAACTTCCGCGGAGCCGCCGCCCCCTACGGCCTGGGCTACATCCCGGGCCCCTGGATACAGTCGATACAGGTGTCGAAGGGCGCGTCATCGGTCAAGAACGGCTACGAGTCGATCACCGGCCAGATCAATGTGGAGATGAAAAAACCGCAGCTCGATCCATCGCTTTCGCTCAACATGTACTACGACATGATGAACAAGCTCGAGCTCAACGCCGACGGCAACCTCCACTTCGGCCCAAACTGGAGCGCCGGGATGCTCACGCATTTTGAAAACGGTTTCAGCGGCCACGACGGCAACGACGACGGATTCATGGACATACCGCGCGTGAGGCAGATTTCGGCGATGCCGAGAGCAGCCTATCTCGGCACCAACTATGTGTTTCAAGCCTCGGCCAAGCTGATCGACGAGCGGCGCACGAGCGGTCAGGACGAGCACCACGGAGCCGTTGCCGCCCAAGGCGCTCCGCTCTACCGCATCCACATCGACACCCGCCGCTGGGAGGCGTTTACCAAAAACGCCTATATCTTCGACCGCGAAAATTCGGGCAACGTGGCCCTCATCCTCTCAGGCTCGCTCCACGATCAGGATGCCACTTACGGACTGCGTCTGTGCGACACCCATCAGAAGGAATTTTACGCCTCGCTGATGTTCGAGCGCAACTGGAACACGATCCACGCCCTCAGCGCCGGGCTATCCTACAACTACGATTATCTCCGCTTCAACTACCGCATGCAGCCCGACGCCGCTCTCGCTCCTGATCGCAAGGTGAGCCGCGAAGGTGTGGCGGGAGCGTATGCGCAGTACACCCTCAACCTCGACGAACGCCTCGTGGCGATGGGCGGTCTGCGCTATGACTACAGCGATGTCTACGGCTCGATGGTCACCCCGCGCGTCCACCTGCGCTTCAATCCGTCGACCGACCTGACTTTTCACGCATCGGCCGGACGCGGCTACCGCTCGCCCCATCCACTGGCCGAATATTCCTATCTCATGGCCTCGTCAAGGCGTATCATCATAGCCGGCGACCTGCGCAGGGAAGCCGCCTGGAACTATGGTGCCGGAGCTGCCTACACCCTCTATCCCGCCGGGAAGAAACTCAGCCTGTCGGCCGAATACTACTACACCGACTTCTCGCAACAGCTCATGCTCAATCTTGACCGCGACCCTCACGCAGCCTACATCTACTCCGACGGAGGCAAATCATTTTCCCACGCCTTGCAGCTGGAGCTTACATTCGACCCCATCAGCGAACTGAGCCTCACGGCGGCATGGCGCCTCACCGATGTGAAAGCCGACTACACTGGCACCGGCCTCTCACAGAAGCCGCTCACATCTCGCCACAAGGCTCTCTTCACCCTCGGCTGGTCGCCCAATATGGGGCTGTGGCAAGCCGACGTGACGTGTGCCATCAACGGCGGCGGACGGATGCCCGTGAGCTACACACTGCCCGACGGCAAGCCGGCATGGCCCGCGCGCTACAGATCGTTTGTCCAGCTCAATGCCCAGGTGACCCGCAATTTCCGTCACTGGTCAGTGTATGTGGGCGGTGAGAATCTAACCAATTTCCGGCAGCCCGATCCCATCATAGGCGCCTCCGATCCCTGGGGCCCGAATTTCGACGCCACACTGATCTACGGACCGCTTCAGGGTGCCATGGTATATGTGGGATTCCGCTACAACATCACAAAATATATCTGAGCATTTTACGTTGATAAACCATAACCCATCTTCACCAAAACTTTTTGAAACATGAAGAAATATATTTTCATTCTCATGATGATGTTCATGGCCCTGCCCACCCTCGTGAGCGCCAAGGACACCGATAAGGCCACCGCCATATTCACCCTCACCCCGCAGATGACATGCCAGAACTGCGAGAACAAGATCAAGAGCAATCTGCGCTTTGAAAAGGGCGTGAGCTCGATAGTAACCAACCTGAAAGGCCAGACAGTAACCGTCACCTACGATCCCGCAAAAACCGACAAGGCCAAACTCATCAGCGCATTCAAGAAAATCGGCTACACTGCCTCCGAGACCGCTCCGGCAGCTAAAGACACCAAAGCCGGATCCTGCTGCGCAGACAAGAATAAGAAGAAGTGACCGACTTGATCAAAAGCCCGGATACAAGTCAAGCGCCGGAGGATAATTCCTTCGGCGCTTGATCTTTGGTGGCGGGGGCAGGACTCGAACCTACGACCTTTGGGTTATGAGCCCAACGAGCTACCACTGCTCCACCCCGCGATGTTTCGTTTTGTGGGTGCAAAGTTAGGCACTTTTTCGCAGCCAGCCAAATATTGCAGACGGAAATATAGTTAAATGATGTTAATACCACCCTGCCTGTCCATTTATCTTATTAATAATATGTAGATTTGCAGTCATAAAGTCTAAACCAATCCTATCCTGATGAAATCAATCCATCGCCTGACTCTTATGACTCTTCCCTTCGGCATATCCGCTGTTATAGCCGGCGGGTGCAGCGGTCACAAGACTATCACCTATCCCGCCGCACCTTCGGATGAAACTGTCGACGTTTATTTCGGCACCGAGGTTGCTGACCCCTACCGTCCGCTCGAAAACGACACCGCTGCCGCCACTCTGGCATGGGTCGAAGCTGAAAACGCTGTCACACAGGAATATCTCTCGGCCATTCCCTTCCGCGACGCTATCCGCGAGCGCCTGACCGAGCTCAACAACTACCGCAAGACTGGCCTCCCCCGCCATGCTGCCGACGGCAAGTATTATTACTACGAAAACTCCGGCCTCCAGAACCAGTCGGTCATCTACCGCACCGATTCGCTCGGCGGCGAACCTGAGGTATTCCTCGACCCCAACACACTCAGCGACAACGGCACGGTTGCCCTGACCGGTACTTTCCGCTCCAACACCGGCAAAGGAAAGTATACAGGCTACACCATCTCGCGCAACGGCTCGGACTGGACCGAGATCTATGTGATGGACACCGAAAGCAAAGAGCTGCTGCCCGATCACATTGAATGGGCCAAGTTTACCGACGTGAGCTGGGACGGCGACGGCTTCTACTACAGCGCCTATCCGCGCCCCGAAGCCGGCAAAGAGTTCAGCAATGCCAACGAGAATCATCAGATCTACTACCACAAGCTCGGCACTCCGCAGGATGCCGACCGCCTCGTTTATGAGGATCCCGCACATCCGCTCCACTTCCACTCCTCATGGGTGCCCGACTCCGAAGACTACCTCTTTGTGATAGGCGCCGGCGAGGGCAACGGCAATTCCGTCATCTTTAAGGATCTCCGCAAAGGCGGCGACTGGAAGGTGATGGAGGCGAGTCAGGATCATGAGATCTCGCTCGTGGATGTAGTCGACGGCCGCATACTCTTCATCACCGACTACAACGCACCCAACAAACGCCTCATGGCAGCCGATCCCAAGCGTCCGGGCCGCGAGAACTGGGTCGAGGTGATCCCCGAAGGCGATGGCGTCCTCACGGGCATCGACCTCGTGGCTCCCGACAAGATGATCGTGAGCTATGAGAAAGATGCGTCGAGCCATGCTTACGTCTACGACCGCTCCGGCAAGCAGCTCCGCGAAATCGAATTCCCCACCTTCGGCACCGCCTACTTCTCGACCGACAAGGATCAGGACGAGGTCTACTATTCCTTCACCTCATTCACCTATCCCTCGGCCATCTACCGCTACAATATGGAGACCGGTGAGAGCACCCTTGTCGCCGCTCCCGAGATCGAAGGCATCGACATGACCGACTACATCACCGAGCAGGTGTTCTATCCCTCGGCCGACGGCACCAAGATCCCCATGTTCATCACCTATAAGAAAGGGATTGAGCGCGACGGAAATAATCCGGTCTATCTCTACGGCTACGGCGGCTTCAACGTGAGCCTGCCCCCGTCGTTTAGCTCGCAGCGTCTCCTCTGGCTCGAAAACGGCGGCATCTACGCCCAGGCCAACCTCCGCGGCGGCTCGGAATATGGCGAAGCATGGCATCAGGCCGGCACCAAGACCAACAAGCTCAATGTGTTCAACGACTTCATTGCCGCCGGCGAATATCTGATCAACGAAGGCTGGACCTCCAAAGATCTCCTCACGATCGAGGGCGGATCCAACGGCGGCCTGCTCGTGGGCGCCTCGGTTAACCTCCGTCCCGACCTGTTTAAGGTTGCCATACCCCGCGTAGGTGTTATGGACATGATGCGCTACCATCTCTTCACCATCGGCTGGAACTGGGCCAACGACTACGGCACATCGGCCGACTCTAAAGAGATGGCCGACTATCTGCTCGGCTACTCGCCCATCCACACCATCCGCAACGACGGCACCCCCTATCCCGCCATCCTCGTCACCACAGCCGACCACGACGACCGCGTGGTGCCCGCTCACTCGTTCAAGTATGCCGCAACCCTCCAGGCTGCCGACACCGGCGATGCTCCCAAGCTGATCCGCATCGACTCAAACGCAGGTCATGGCGCCGGCAAACCCATGAGCAAAGTCATCGACGAGTACACCGACATCTACTCATTCATCTTTGAGAATATCGGCAGGACACCCTCCGTAGCAAAATAAGACTAAGTGTATCAAGCCACACATCTGCCCTCATGCAGCAGCCACAGGAGCCGCTCCCGGTTCCGGTGGCTGCTTGCCCTATCGGCCTCCGCACTCCTGCTGACGGCCCTGCAGGGATGCTTCACCGGCATCGAGTCGACCCCAAGGATCTCCGAATCGGATCTGCGCAAAGGGCCGTCGCGCGACATGCGGCCCGAACTGACATATCTCGACGGCATTGCGGGCCAGCCCCCGGCCTCATGGGCAGCCGGCAAAAAATGGACGGTAACCGATCCCCGCTCCGAGCGCGTGTTCGGCATCAATCTCGACGGAGCCGTGATATCCCTCACAGAGATCTCCGAGGCGCCCTCCATCACAGGTCTGCCGGTAGCTATCCTGTCGTTTGACTCCCCGGCCGGACGCGTCAGCTACCGCACCGACATCTCGGCCGACTCCCTCATGCACCGGAAAGATTTCAGCATCCCCTATTCGGTCGAGAACACACTGGTCGACGAGGTGAGCCGACGGCTCAAGGGCAACACGTATTACGTCAACACCTCGCTGTGGAACGACGATGCGGGCAACTCCCTGCGTGGCCTCAAATATATCCCCGTGGAGGTGATGGAAGTTGAGCCCGGACGCGGCATCTATCCCATCGGCCTGCTCCTATCCTACACCATTCCCCAGAAAGGAATAAGCGCCACACCTGGACTCGTAAGCAAAACCGACGCTACGCGCCGGTTCTTTACCCTCGCGATGGCCGCCCCCGGACACGAAGCGGGCACCACCCACTCTTTTGCCGACCTGTTCAGCCTCTCGGATCCGCGCAAGCGCTACCCCAGGATCTCCGATGAGGCCTGGGCCAATATCAGGGCAGGCAAGGTGAGTCAGGGCATGACGCGCGACGAGTGTCGGCTCGCACTGGGCGCGCCCGACGAGATCAACCGCCATCCCGGCTACTCAGAGATGCGCGAAATCTGGACCTACTCCGAAGGCATACGCCTCGTCTTTGCCGACGGCATCCTCACATCAGCATACCGATGAAGACCGCTCGACTCACCATCCTCGGCACCGGTACATCCACCGGAGTGCCCCAGCTCAGATGCGACTGCCGCGTGTGCCGCTCCGACGATCCGCGCGACCGCCGGCGCCGCTCCTCGGCTCTGCTCCAGATCGAGGGTGGCCCTTCGCTGCTCATCGACGCAACGCCCGACCTCCGGTCGCAGCTTCTTGATGCCGGATCGCCCGATCTCGACGCCGTTCTGATCACCCACAGCCACTACGACCATGTGGGGGGCCTCGACGATCTGCGGGCATATTCGATCGGTCTCCCCGACGGATTTCCACTTGCGTGTACAGATGATGTTGCCGCCGACCTGCGTGCCCGCATCCCCTACTGCTTCCGCGCAACCCCCTCGCCGCGTGTGCCCCGCTTCTCGATTATTCCGGTCAGCCCGCTCAAACCGTTTGTGTTCAAGGGCATAGAGATCCTGCCAGTGCCCATCATCCACGCCGGCCCCGAGATCGTAGGCTACCGTATCGGCAACTTCGCATACATCACCGACTGCAAGGAGATGCCCCGGTGCAGCATAGAGGCACTGCGCGGCGTCGACACCATCGTGATCAACTCTCTCCGCCACACCCCTCATCCCACCCACATGAACCTCCGGCAGACCCTGGACGTTTTACAGGAAATAGCACCCCGCAAGGCAATGCTTACCCACCTCAGCCACGGCATCGGCCTACACGCCGAGACCTCGAGGCTGCTCCCCGATGGCGTGATGCTTGCTTCCGACGGCCTCGCTATCGAAGTAAACATCTAATTACTGCCACTATGAAAATTACATATCTCGACAACAGCGGATTCGTTGTCACGCTCGACAATGCCATACTCGTGTTTGACTACTACCGCGACCCGTCGCACTCTCTCAACCACATCCTCGGCAACAAGCCCGACGCTCCGGTGGTGTTCTTTGTAAGCCACAGCCACAACGACCATTATAATACCGGCATCTACGAGATAGCCCAGAATCATCGCCGTGTCTATGTGATGAGCAACGATGTCCCGGCCATGAAAGCACCCTCCACTCTTGAAGTGCAGGGCATGAGCGCCGGCGACTATGTAGAGAATCTGCCGGGCGGCATCAGCGTCCGCGCCTACGGCTCGACCGACGAGGGCGTCAGCTTCCTCGTCACCCTGCCCGACGGTCGCAAGATTTTCCACGGAGGCGACCTCAACGACTGGCACTGGCAGGACGAATCGACCTTCAAGGAGGTTGAGCAGGCCAACAACAAGTTCGTGAAGATCGTGAACCGCATAGCGTCTGACAACCCCGAAATATTTGTCGCCATGCTTGCCGTTGACCCCCGTCAGGGCTCCGACTTTGCCCGCGGCGCACGCATCTTCCTCGACAAGATAAAGGTTGAAAACTTCTTCCCGATGCACTTCAATGGCCGCGCCGACGAAGTGTGCACCGTGATGGATTATGCCGCAAATGCAGCCCACTCCTATTGCCTGCACAACCCCGGCCACAGCATCGAGCTGAGCTGAGACATGACACTACGACTTTAAGATACAAAACGATATTGCGGCTCCCCCGCGCGTCGATGAGGCTACCTGCTTGGGTCCGGTTTGCCCCGACGCGCGGGGGAGCCCTCATTTTCCCA
>CAYWWE010000101.1:0-7665 GCA_964461785.1 uncultured Bacteroides sp. | reverse complement strand
CAACTGGCTCAGATTCTTTCGCCGATTTGTGTCTGCAAAATCAAAAAATATGTATTTTTGCCGTCGCCTTAAATCACACCAACACGGAACGTGACACACGGTTCCGTCAATCCATCTACAGCGAGAAGAGTGAAAACCTATATCCATCACATACTTACAGCTTGTCTGATAGCGGTTGCCGCAGCTCTGAGCCCGGAAGCCGCAGCCGAATATTTCCGTCATATCACTCTCGACGACGGACTAAGCCAGCCTTCGGTAATGGTCATCTCTCAGGATCGGCTCGGACGGATATGGCTCGGCACTCGCGAGGGTATCAACATCTACGACGGTGCATCGATAACAACATATAAGGGATGGTTTACCGACCCGGTGACCGGCGAAAAGATCTGGATCGGCAACGAAGTCCACTCCATCCAGCCCGATAGCGCAGGCAATATCTTCATCCATATCGACGACGACATAGTGAAATATGACATCGCCGCCGACCGCTTCAGCCGCTTCACTTCCCGGTCAGATGTGAAAGCCCTCACAGAGAGCGAAGGAAAGATCATCTACATAGCCGCCGACTCCATCATGGTCAAGGATGCCACCACCGATAGCCTTCACTTTCATTTTGTGGTTCCGGCCTTAGGCAATATCCCGCATCTCGCCGCCGACAAGCTCAACTATTACATCAGCACCAAAAACGGGCTTCATCAGTTCGACCGCAAGAGCAGGCGTCATTCCGTGATGCTCCCCGGCACCCCGATCCACTCTGTCTTCACAGGCCGCGACGGCACGGTCTGGATATGCACTGACAATGGCGGTCTCTACCGCAAGGGGACTCATGACACAAGTCCGGTGCTCGTCTCGATGCCCACCGCCCCAAAGGGAGTGCTCGGAGCGCTCCAGAGTCGCTTTGCTACCGAAGATAAGTCGGGAAGGATATGGTATGGCAGCTTCACCGGCCTCTTCTGCTACGACCCTGAGACAGGCACGACCCGACACATCCAGATCCCGGCCAATATCGGCGGCCTGACCCACTCGTCGGTGTTCGGAATGTACTGCGACCGTCTGGGCAACATCTGGGCAGGCACCTACTACGGCGGCGTCAACTATTTCTCTCCTGCCCGCGAGCAGTTTATCAATTTCAACTATGAGACACTCGCGCCCGAAGGGCTCTATCACTCGTTTATCATCGACATGGTCAAGGATCGCAACGGCGACCTGTGGTTCGGCACCGATGGAGCAGGTGTGTGCTGCGTAGACAGCGACTGGAACATCAAGAAGACCCTCTCCACCCGCAACGGCACCAACGCACTGCGGCAGAACAATATCAAGGCTCTCGAATATGATCCTGTGGGACACCGGCTCTATATCGGCACCCACCTCGGAGGGCTGTCGGTCTACGACATTGCCCGTGGCTCCACGACAAACCTCATTGACCGGACCGGCGAAAAGGGAATCCCCGGCAATGTGATCCACTCGCTCAAGGTCAGAGGCAACACCCTCTTCATAGCCTCACGCACAGGCCTGTCGTGGATGGATATGTCGACCGGCCGGATCACTCCCATTCCGGTGCCTATCTACCCGTTGCGCATAGACTACGACGACGAGGGCTCCATCTACTACATCACCCAGACCACCAACAACGTCTACAAGATCACGGATCCGACAGGTCAGAATCCCACAACCGAGAAAATCGGCGAGATCGACAAGACCGGCATCCCGACCAATATCTGCTGTACGTCAGACGGGCTCTACGTCACCAGTCTGGGCGACGGCATATCGTATTTCCCGGGCTACAGAAAGGAGCTGCGCCATATCACTTCAGCCGACTCCGATCTCCCCGACGACTACTGCTACAACATCGAGCAGGCCGACAACGGAAGCCTCTATATCCTGACAAGCAAGCATATCGTAAAGATGGATCCTGAAGGCGCCAATATCGAGAGCATCAACTTCAGCGACTTCTTTCCCGAGGCCCACATCATCGACGAGTGTGCCCTCCTGCCCCTCTCGTCGGGCGATATTCTCGTGGGAAGCACCAAAGGAATCACCCATCTGAGCGATGACAATTTCGGCAACCCGGCATCCACCGGCGAGCGCCCGGTGCTGTTCTTCTCCAAGCTCAAAGTCCACAACCGCGACATATCTCCGGCCGACGGCAGCGGAATCCTCTCCGAAGCCCTGCCATACGCCTCGGTGATCCGTCTGCCCCACAACCGCACCAACTTCAGCATCAGGCTCGGCATGAGCGACTATACCACCTCCACAGGGAGCCCGCTCATTGAGTATCGTCTTGAAGGGAGCAACAACCGCCACTGGGTGCTCGCTGAAGACGGAGAGATCCGCTACAACACCCTTCCCCCCGGCCACTACACCCTTCACGCACGTCAGGCAGGGTCGCCCGACGAGATCAGCATCGTCATTGACGTTGACCGCCCCTGGTACTCGACATGGTGGGCATGGACGCTCTATATCCTCATCGCATCGGCTATATGCTATTTCATAGTCAAGAAATCTATCGATGCCGCCCAGCTCCGGCTCTCGCTGCGCAAAGAGAAGTTAGAGCGCAACCAGATCGAGCAGCTCAACAAAGAGAAACTGGTCTTCTTCACCAACGTAAGCCATGAGTTCCAGACCCCTCTGACGCTCATCATGAGCCATGTCGACCTCCTCATGGCCAGATACAAACGCAACGAGACCCTTGTCTCGACCCTCGGACGGATACGCTACCAGTCGCAGCAGATGAGCCATCTCATCACCCAGCTCCTCGAATTCCGCAAGCTACAGCAAAACCACCAGATACTGCGCCTGGGCTACTACGACGGACGCGAATCGCTTCTGCAGACCGCCACACCTTTCATCGACTATGCCGCCCGACGCTCTATCGACTTCACCATCGACACCCCCGACAAGGCTGTCACAGGCTTCTATGACCCCGCCCTCATTGACCGTGTGCTTGTCAATATCCTCTCCAACGCCTTCAAGTATACCCCCGACGGCGGGTCGATAAGCTGCTCCGTGAGTCAAGGCAGCGACAGCACGATCGTGTTCAGGATATCCGACACCGGCAAGGGCATATCGGAAAAAGACCTGCCCTTTATCTTCGACCGTTTCTACAACGGCAACTCCGACGAGATGAAACGCTACAACATGGACTACCGGAGCACCGGCATAGGTCTCGCATTTGCCAAGTCGATCATCGACAAGCACCACGGCACCATCGACGTGACCAGCCGCGAGGGCGAGGGAACGACATTCATTGTCAGTGTCCCGGCCTCACCGGAGCCCTATTCCGGCGACATGAACACCGTCGTTGAGCAGACCCCGACTGTATCGCCGGTCGGGCAACGGTCGGAATTTGACACCGGCATGGACGAACGTGTGCATTCCGCGCCCGACACCGCCCCCGCTCCCGCCGGCGACGATGACGATGACACTGCAGACAGCAGCCCGGGCGAGTCCACGCTACCCCTTATGCTCATTGTCGAGGACAATGCCGAGCTGCGCCACAATCTGACCAGCTTCTTCTCCCAATATTTCCGCATAGCCGAGGCCGAAGACGGCATTGACGGCCTCGAGAAGGCCAGGAGCGAGAATCCCGACATCATCATATCCGACGTGATGATGCCGCGCATGAGCGGCACCGAAATGTGCCGCTCAATCAAGAGCGACATCAACATCTGCCACATACCGGTGATCCTGCTGACGGCCCTGAGTGCATCGGAGTCGCAGCTCGAAGGCCTCAACGCCAATGCCGACGACTACATCACCAAACCGTTTGAGTCAACGATCCTGCTGGCTCGCGTCGACAATCTGCTGCGCAACCGGCGGATGCTCATGGGTCAGTTTGACAAGCAGCCGGTCAGCGCCATCGACCTTAGCGTGGTCAACCCCATTGACCGCGACCTGCTCAAGCGCACATCGGAGATCATCGACGCTCACATGGACGATGCCGACCTCGACATAGCCTTTATCTGCAAGGAGCTCGGCATATCGCGCTCGCTGTTTTTCACAAAGTTCAAGAGCCTGACAGGCATGACACCCAGCGCCTTCATTGTCAACTACCGGTTAAAGTATGCGGCCACGCTTCTATCAGCGCAGCCGCATCTTAGTGTCGCCGATATCGCCTATCAGACCGGTTTCTCTAATCCGGCCTATTTCGGGCGCTGCTTCAGAAAGCAGTTCGGGGTTTCGCCTCAGCAGTATCGTAAAGGCGAGTCCGTTGTCGACAACTCCGATTCTAATCTTCCTTGAAAATCTTGTACCTAAGTAATAATATTGAAATAACTATCTGATTACTCGATGTGATTGCGCTCTACTTCTTGAGCGACACATGTCCGTCGATCGGGAACGGCTTGCCGCTCCAGGCGCGCTTCTGGGTCCAGTCCTCGGCCGGATCGGTCCAGAAAGGATGATCTGCAGGCAGACCGAGCGGAAGGAACATGGTCGATGTGATGTAGAGGCTGCCGTTGTTGGTATAGCTGTTGGAGAGGCCGGGCTGATGGCCGGCATATCCGAGAGCCAGATATCCGCCGGGGGTGAAATTGGCCGGATCGGCAAACATATTTTCCATAACCTTGGTCAGGGCCGAGCGCACCGAGCCGTTGGTCAGTCCGGAAGGCCAGCCATATTTCCACGCCGACATGGCGAGAGTCTGGAAAGCCCCGAGGCGGTAGACAACCGAGCGGCCGAACGCCGGATAGGTGCCCTCGGGCGAGATGAGGCGCTCGATAAACTGATTGTAGCGCTGCATACGCTTCACCGCCAGTTCCGACGGAATGTTTCCGACCCAGCGGTTGCTCGGAGTCCGGTTGTTCTCGATCGTCTCCAGCATCTCGATATACATGGGATGGATAACGTAGGAATTATAGTTGTCGAGAGCCAGCTCGGGGCCGTCGCTATACATGCCGTCGCCGAGATACCACTCGTCGATCTTCTTACCCACGGTGGTGAAGATAAAGTTGTCGGCGCTTTCGGGCTCTACGGTGAGCAGGAATGCCTCGATAAGGCCACGGAAAAGGAGCCAGTTGTTGTAGGCGGGCCTGTGGCGGCGCATACCTTTGAAGAGTTCTATGTAGCGGCGCTGTGTCACTGTGTCGAGCTGCTGCCATGTGGCCTCGGGAGCGCGCATGAAGCTCTCGGCGAGATAGGCGGCATCGACGAGCGGCTGCGGGTGCGAGCCACCCCAGAGCAGATAGTCGGGACTCTCGGGATCGACTGCGTTCTTATACGAAGCGAGAGCCCACTCGCGGAGCTGCTTGCGCTTCCGGCCCTCGTCAGTGTCATCGTCGGGCAGGGCGAGCCAGGGCGTGATGCCGGCCATGAGGCGGCCGAAACATTCCATATACGACACCTTGGGATCGCGGCCGTCCCAGTCGGGACTCAGCTCGAGCTCCATGTTCTTCTGCAGTTCACCCTTGCTCATGTTCTCAAGCACCGGGGCAGAGATGCGGTAGGCCAGATCGACCCACTTCTCGCGATCGGTCATCTCGGGCTGCTTGGCCTTGCGGGAGGCGCACAGACCGAGCGGAGCCGCCATCAGCACCATCAGGATCACTGTCAGTATCTTCTTGTTCATTGTATTGGGATATATTTGAGGCGGAAGGAAGAAAATGAGGTGAAAGGACAGGGATCTGTCGCAGTCCGGAGCTATCCGGTCATGTCAGGCAGGGATTCACACCCCGGCCTTTCACCGGTTGGTCTATCTTATCTATCCAATGTCATTTTCTTCTTATCATAACCTTTGCTTGATTGATGTCAGTTTTTGCTCTCGATGTCGCGCTTGCGCTTGAGTGCCTCAAGATAATAATAGTCGGCATAGTTGAGAGGCACGTCGATCTCGCTGTTGTGAGGGATTGAACCGGTCGAGTGCTTGAGGATGAAGCGTCCGTTTTCACCGGGCTTGGCAGTATACTCGGGCGATGCGAGCGAGGCCATCATGTCGTCGGCATACTGCTTGTACTGGGCGGCATTTTCCACGGGATAGGTCGAAAGCTCATAGAGTGCTGAGGCGATTACGGCTGCCGACGAGGCATCGCGCGGCTCGTTGGGCACATCGGGAGCGTCCATGTCCCAGTAAGGGATCTTGTCTGCCGGCATATTGGGATGGTTGCGCATATAGTCGAAGGTCTTGATGGCCTGATCGAGATAGCGCTGGTCGCCGGTCTCGCGATAGCACATTGTGTAGCCGTAGATGGCCCAGGCCTGTCCGCGCGACCACGACGATTCGTCGGCATAGCCCTGTCCCGTCTGGCGGTGGAGCACCTCGCCGTTGGCGGGGTTATAGTCAATTACATGATAGCAGCTGCCGTCGGGGCGGAAATGCTCCTTCATGGTGGTGTTGGCGTGGTTCACGGCGATATCGTAGAACGATGAGTCGCCCGAGATCTTGGTTGCCTCGAAGAGGAGCTCGAGATTCATCATATTGTCGATGATCACGGGGCAAGTCCAGCCGCGGCTTGCCTGCCACGATCCGGGAGCGGTGTTCCAGCTCTGGATCACCTTTGCATCGGGACGGTAGCGTGTAGAGAGGCTCCTGGCGGCCTGTACGAGCACTGAGTCATATTCAGCAGTCTTGACAAAGCGGCGTCCGTTGCCAAACGAGCAGTTGACGATGAAGCCCACGTCATGATGGCTGGTGAGATTCTGGGCCTCGGAGATTGCTTCAGTATATTTCTCGGCAAGGGGCACGAGGGTCGAGTCGCCGGTCAGCTCATAGAGATACCACACACTGCCGGGGAAGAAGCCGCTGCGCCAGTCGGAATATCCGCAATATGCTGTGCTGAAGCGGTTGCGCTTGGTAGTGACAGGATTGAGCACCTTATCGGTAGTGTCGGCTTCGATAGCCTCGATCTGTAGACTCATCTGCTCATGAGCATTGTCCACGGCTGCGGAAAACCAGTCTGATGATGATGCTGAGGCATCTTTGTCGGCTGAGGCGCAACCGGCCATGATAGATGCTGTCAGCCCGGCTACGAATAAGAGTTTTTTCATTGTAATATTAAACAGAGATGATTGGTTTCGGTTAGGAAATGGTTCAGAGAGCTTTGAAGGAGTATTTATACGATCCCTTGCGCGCGGGCTTCTTGTCGGTCAGCGAGATGCGGCTGATCTTCGGGCCCCATACGGTGCTGAGGCGCGGATCGGGCAGCTCCTGATCTTCAACTGCGATGTCGAACCGGGCGGCGTCGTAGGTCAGCTCGGCCTTGTGACCGTTGGCGTCGATTTCAACCTTACCGGGCTTCGAGATGTCTACAGTGCCCCAGGTGAGGAAGTGGAGCTCATTGGGCGTGTTGGCCTCCTTGAGGTCGAAGCGGTCGGTGACCTTCACCTCGCGGCCCTTGACATCATACGAGCGCTTCCACTCATTGATGCCGGCCTCTTCCGGATATGCACTCGCTATGTTGAGCTCGAAATGATTCTTGCCGGCCTTTACGTCCGAAGCCTTGAACTGGCGTCCGTGGGGCTGCTCATAACCGTTGATCACCGGCAGATTGTGCCAGCCGCTCTGCATGGTCCAGATATTGTAGCGCTCGGAGCTGAATGTCTGGCGGGTGTAGGTGCCCACGCCGGCATCGATCAGGAGGGGATAGTTGTCGGCCCAGATCGAGAATGTGCCGGCATCGTTGTGGTTATGGCTCTCGTCGTTGAAGCCGCCCTTTGATGCGAAGAAAAGCC
>CAYWWE010000100.1:0-7921 GCA_964461785.1 uncultured Bacteroides sp. | reverse complement strand
TCCTCGTTCTGCTTGTGGCTGTGGTAGAAAGGAATGACTGTTCCTGCCGGAAGATTGTTAACCGATACCTCTGCACCGGTGAGTGCGAGGGTGTCATGCAGCTCTGTGCGGGGTGCACCGGCTTCTACATGTGTTTTGCTGTAATTGCTCATAACTTTAGTTTTTTATTATTTTTGACATTGATCTTTGTGAGATCTTTAACTGTTTTTTTTATTCGCCAAACATTCGTTTGATCTGTGCGATTCGGAGCTCGTTATATAGTGTGGTCTGAGGTGAATCGGGAGCTAATAAATCGAATCCGTGAAATACTCCGGGTATTGTGTGAAGTTCGACATTCACTCCTGCACACGACAGCCGGGCTGTATAATCGAGACATGACATACCGAAGAGGTCGAGTGTGCCGACTGCTATAAATGCGGGCGGCAGATTTGACAGATCTGTTGCGAGAGATGCCGAAAAATAAGGCAGTTGATTTTCGGCAAGTTTCTGTCCGCCCAACAGTGTATCCCACCCAAGGCGATTGTATGCGGGAGTCCACACCAATTGTCCGGCATAAGGGTCAGGCATTGGATCTTTGTCGGTACCTGTGCGACTGTCGAGCATTGGATACGTCAATGCCTGACCGCATAAACTGACTCTCCCGTAGTCGCGATTATAGAGAGCGAGACGCGCTGCAAGTCCTCCGCCTGCGCTCTCGCCCAAAATCACTATACGCGAGGGGTCTGCTCCGTATTCCGAAGCATGGTCGTAAATATATTCAAGGCCTGAATAGGCATCGTGCAGATCGGCAGGGAAAGGTGCTTCGGTAGCCAAGCGGTAGTTGACACTTACGAGGATAGCCTGTACACCGTCGGTGAGTACCTCCGGCTTTGTAGCCATAGTGTTGGCATCGCCCATAAGGTAGCCTCCGCCATGCATGAAATATAATATAGGGAGCGGACCTTTACGGGTCAGTTTTGTCGGGTGCCAGATATATAGGTCAATATTGTTACCATCCATACCGGTGATTGTCACTTTCTGTGACCCGGGCAGCTTCTCGCTTTGGCCGATCATGCCGACAAACGGGTTCTTATCAAATGGTAATTGGCATGCCTCGAATATCTTATCTATGATAGGTAGCTGATATTCTTTAGCTAAAAGGTGCTTGGATGTGAATTGTTCTGTCATATCTTGTAATCTTGGTGGCAAAATTCGTTTTTAAGTTTTACCGTGAACTGTTTTACTTATCTAACGCTGATATACCACTTTAGTTCTGAAATATTCATACAAAGCCTGGTATGGGATGTTTTATGCAGCTTTTAGAATAGTTTTTGCTCAAAATATCCGATATCTGACAAACTAAAATGCATCAAACAATGTTATAGAATTAATGACACAGACTGCCCTTCCTCCGGTATGGACCATCAGCGACCTCAGCTCCGCAGCTGAGGGGATGAAGTTTGGCTCAGACTTCATATTCTACCGCGATTTATCCGCTCTAAAAAAACTCACCGATAAAATTGTAGTAAGTTTTGTCGGCTTTATTTATGTATCGTCCGGCAAGATAGCCGTAACCCTCAACGACACCACTGTCATGGCTGAAGCCGGGCAGATAATTTTCTACAAAGCCGGTGACTATATTTCCGACGTATTGTTTTCGACGGATAGCGATGGCATGGTATGTGGGATTGAGGCAACAGTACCGTTTGAAAGCCGGAGTTCGGTCGGATTTCCACAGCTGACATCTTTGAAAGGAAACTGCACGGTTTTCAATCTAAGCCGAAGTGTGGCCAATCTCCTCGCTACCTATAGCGAATTACTGACTCAGAAATATTCCATGGGGATAGAAACTGTACGGTTCACGATAATCTCAATGATGGAAGATTTGCTTGCTTCGGTCACACTACCCGGCACAGAGATCGGTAAACATCCGGCAAGGCAATCGGCAGAGAGACTCTATCAGCGGTTTTCAACACTGCTCATCGAATCGTATCCCAAACCGAGGGATGTTCAGTGGTATGCTGATGCCCTCGCAGTATCGCCAAACTACCTTGCAAGAGCAGTGAAACAGATAAGCGGCAAAAACACAATGGGATGGATAAATGAAGCAATCATGACCGATGTACGCACGGCGCTTATACATACTGATGAATCAATAAAGGAGATAGCCTCACGATTAGGGTTCAGCAACCCCGCTTTCTTTGGCAAATACGTGAAGAAGCATTCGGGGCTTACTCCGAAACAGTTGCGGAAACAGTTAATCCGTTAACACTGAGGAAAAAGGCCATTATCGATTGGGAGCCGGAATGACATCGAGCTGCAGCATCATATTGAACAGATCGGGCAATCCATGTTCGCGTACGATTTTGCCGTCGACTATCTCATAGATATTCATTGCGGTGACAGATACAGGTTTACCGGTGGGAGGCATCCCCATAAGAGAGCCGGTGTTAGTGCCGGTCATTGTAAAGCGAACCATTATCCTGTTTCCTTCCTCAATCATTTCTTCAGCAGTCCAATGCACATCGGGCATAGCTCCGTGCATCATCTCGAGGATTTGTCTGTAGCCTTCAAATCCGCTTAACGGCTCAGGGTGTGTGGGAGCGTGGAATACTACGTCGGGCGATACTATTGTTTCGCCCAAAGAGTACTCTTTGGTGTTGATGAAGCGTATGAATTGCTCCATCAGTTGCTTGTTAGGTGTCATAAAGTCAGGAGAAGATTATATTTGTTTTGTTTTTGATTTCATATTAACTTTGCAACCGTAAGCCGCTTTCCTTTTGATAGCGCAAATTTAATTCAAAGAATCTTTCAAAATAAGACGTTACGCTGAGGTAAGGCACTTACTCTCAGGTAACGATTTTTGATTATGAAGCCGTTACAGCTACAGGTTAATTTAGAAAAATATACTCAGATAGATAAGTGTCCCATACGCCAAGTGATTTCGCACTTCTGTGGCAAATGGCAGATACTTATCCTGTGTGTGCTTGCCGAGAACGAGGCCACACGTTTCAATGCAATAGGCAAAGCTATCCCGGACATATCTCCAAAGGTACTCACTGATACTTTGAAGAATCTTGAAAGAGACAAACTGGTGGAGAGAAAGCTTTATGCCGAAATTCCTCCCCGGGTGGAATATTCGCTGACCGAATTAGGGCGGAGTCTGATCCCGGTGCTTGGCGGACTAATATCTTGGTCGCTCGAACATTTCGACGAGATAACTTCCGGGAGATGATTATCTGGAATCCTTGGCATGGTTGCCATAAAGTGAGCGAAGGATGCGAGCATTGCTATATGTATTTCCTTGACGGCAAGCGTGGTATAGATACTTCGCTTGTCGTGCGCACTGCCGGGATTGACCTCCCCTTGCGGCGCGACCGCCATGGTAATTACAAACTTAAGCCGGGGATGCAGCTGTATGTCGCTCTCTCAACGGATTTCTTTGTGGAAGAGGCTGACCAATGGCGCGATGAGGTGTGGCGCATCATACGACACCGTTCGGATATTGCCTTCAGAATACTTACTAAGCGTGCCCGACGGATAGAGGAGTGCCTTCCCGCGGATTGGGGAGATGGTTATGACAACGTAATGCTGTCAGTGACCTGCGAGAACCAACGCCGCGCAGATGAGCGACTGCCGGTTCTGCTTGATATTCCTGCAAAACACAAGGGATTTATGGCTGCTCCTTTTATTGGACCTATTGATGCAAACAAATATCTGGCATCCGGCCAAATAGATGAGGTGCTCTGCGGAGGTGAAAACTACGACGGAGCGCGTCCATGCCATTATGAATGGGTACAATTATTGTCGGAGCAATGTGCCCTACATGATGTTACTTTCAATTTCATTGAAACAGGGACAGTTTTTGTAAAGTCCGGGAAAAGATATCATATCCCGTCAAAGAAGCTCCAGAGTGAGCAAGCTTACAAATCAAATCTGAGCCACTACAACGGAAAGCCGATCTTCAATCTCAGGACTCACAACGAGTCAATCTTTGACGAAGAGTATTACCGTCCATACTTCCGACCTCACTGTGCCACATGCGGCTCGCGCCTCACCTGTAACGGCTGCTCAGATTGCGGCAAATGCAGACGGTAAACAACATAATACAATTACATCTGCGCAACGGCACCGCAAAAACCACAAATCTTATTCACAAACCTGCATAAATCAGTGATTTATACCATAAAACCACCGCTATTTGCGGTGGTATTATGGTAGTCTTGTGTGACCCCGTCGCGGGCTTACAAAATTACAGTCGAACCGATAGAGATTGCGCGCAATATTTCTCCCGGAATAGCCGACAGGATGCAGCGTCGAGACGGTTATACCACCCATATTTGCCCGAGATCAGCGGCATTTGCATTGCGGAGTCCGCTACGCCGGCCACGATTTCAGCCGATTTGCCGCAGCCGCAGAGACGGCGCACACAGAATTAGAGACGGAACTGTTTTAAAATTACAATAAAAACGCTAACTTTGCATTTCAGAAAAATCCACTAACTATTTCACTCTAATTTCTACTGTAATACTGGTTATTCGTGTGCTCATACACCCGGCATTACAACAAGTTTTTATTAACCCCATTGTCAAACCTCAAATTAATAATATGGTAGCAATAGTAATTTGGGCGATCCTCATATTTATAATTGCCGTATATTGCTGCCCTGGTTTTCTTACATGTATCCTTACAATCGGAGGGATAGCGGCAGTAATCACGTTTGTCTACGCATACTTCAAGACAAAAAAAGACATCAAAGAGAACCAAAAGCTGCTTGACGAAATACCCCCTCAGCCGTGGGATGATGAACTTTAAACGTAGTTGTCGATATGATAATCATTATACTTTGGTTAATACTGCTTATAGTATTAATATATTGCATAGACTCGTTTGTCTGCCTGTTTTTGTTTGTTATTGCCCCGGGGATAGTGTTCGGCGGGATAATCATTTGGTCCTTTATCGACGATTGGCTATTTCTCCGAAAACACCCCGAAGCAAAAGAATCCAGACGGAAACTCAAGGAAACAAATCGTTTAAACGCCCAAAGACATGCCTAAACTTCTATCATGGAGCGAGAAACACGCGCGAAAGCTCGCTGCAAAAGCCGCTAAAGAGGCTGCTCTCCTCCCTCCCGACGAGCTGAAAAAACGCCGTGCGCAGATATATGGCACGACTCCTTACGCCAAAAAAGCTATTTCGGAACTCAAGACACGACGAACGGCCAAAACCCTCTCAGAGGGTCGCAAACAGGCTGCGTCAAACCCGAGAACCGGCAAACAGATCTCAGTGCGCCTTGCCTTAGATGTCGAGGAATTTGCTATTTCTCACACCCCTATGGCAGCATATATCAACGATCTGATACGCCGTGATATGATGGCTCAGAAAGATAAAGACAATGAAACTGATACAAAAGATTAAACAAATATTCGCGCGCCGCTCCAAGCAGCAGCGTATCGGGATTCCGGACGATTCCGATTCGCGGGAGTCGGCAGACGTGCCCCCGCTGTGGGATGCTTTCACTCAGAAATACCCCACAGAAGCAAAATGGATTCTTAAACCGTTTGAGGCCGCAAATCAATGTCCGGCGACGTGGGAAAACCTCACCAAATACCGCCTGCAGAACTTCGTGAACTACCTGTCCGAACGAATTGCGCCGAACTCGGTGCACCAGTACTGCAAGCTGTTTAAAGTCGTCCTAAACATGTACCGCGAAGATGTGGATCTACCCAAAGGGTACTCCAAGATACTTTCCCCGAAGAAACAGAAGACGACTAAAATATATCTCAACGAGGAGGAGATACAGCGGCTTATCGACTATGAGCCCAAAAATGCTAACGAGGAGTTGGTGCGAAATCAATTTTTAATGGGGTGTCTCACAGGGGCGCGATTCTCCGACTTCACGCGGTTTGATCAGGGAAATATCGTCGAGGACAAAATCACCTATGTGTCACAGAAAACCAAAACTCCCACTACGGTACCGCTGCATCCTGAAGTACCCCGCCTTATTGCCTCAACTGAGAAACGTGAGGTGTCAGAACGAGGTTTCAACAACTGTATCCGGCGGATCTGCCAAAAATGCAATATCACAACCCCGACAAAAGTTTTCCGCGCCGGGCACGAGCAATCGGGCGAGAAATGGCGGTTTGTGAGCTCTCACACCGCCCGACGGTCGTTTGCGTCAAATCTATATCTGCGCGGTGTCGATATATACAGCATATGCAAACTTATGGGACATTCTAATATCGAAGTAACTCAGGGTTATATCGTCTGCGGCTTGCGCGAGCTGCCAAGCGAAGCTATGGGCTATTTCGGCAACTGACACAATGCCCCTCCACGCGGGTGATCGTCTTTAGGTCGAGCATTTATGCCCGGCCTTTTCTTTTTAAGCGTTATAAACCGGCATAGCCCCCTGAACGAACTGCACCCCGGAGAGCGGAGAGTCGCTGTCCGGGGTGTAATATATCCGATAGCGATATGAATAGCACCCCGAAACCTGCAACGACTTCGGGGCGCATATTATGGAAAGGACGATACTCTAAATACGTATGTCGATTTGCTCCTCAAGACGCTCAAACTCTCGATCGACCGCAGAGTTGAGCACTTTTGCGTAGAGCTGCGTGGTCTTGATGTCGGAGTGCCCCATCATCTTTGCAAGATTCTCGATCTTTGTACCGTTGTTGAGAGCCATGACCGCGAAAGTGTGCCGCCCCATATGCGAAGTCAGATTTTTTTCGAGTCCGGCATACGTTGCCAGGACTTTAAGCTGCATATTGTACTGTTGGTTTGATATAACAGGCAGTTGGAAGTCGTATTTTTTCAGGATCGACACCGCCGGGGAGAGTAAGACGATATAGAACGGTTCGTCGGTTTTTTGCCGCTTGTCGTGTAAGATATATCGCCCTCCCCGCTCTACGACTTTGGTAAAGTCGAAATTAGCGAGTTCGGCGTAAGCCATACCTGTAAAACACTGGAATAGGAACAAGTCGCGAACACGTTTAATCCTTTCGAGCGAAATTTCAGCGGAAACTATTTTGTCCAGTTCGGCATCAGTAAGGTATTTTCGGGTGTTGCTCTTTCCTCGGTCAATCTTAATGCCGTCGTATGGGTTCTTATCCATTATCTCGGCTCGTATTGCGTCGTTGATGTATACCTTCATCAGCTTGTGATAAGTGTGGACGGTGATTTGAGTGTAGTCCTGAGTATGCAGATAAGCATCATAAGCGAGAATGTTTCGCTTCGTAAGATCCGTGAAGTAAACGATCTTCCCGAAAGATTTCAGAGAACTCAGGAGCTTGCGGTGTGCTTTCTTGGTTGACGCCTTGATGTCTTTGCGCTCGTTGATCCTTGATTCGACATATTCCGTGAATTTTTCGGATACAACTCTGGCAGCCAAGAAACGATCGAGTTTTTCAAACTCAAACTCCTCAGACCGTCGGGCGAGATCATCTACCCACGACTGAATTTTCTGCAGCTGCTCAAGCAGGCTTTTATTAAGAGCAAGCATATTGGTGTGGTTGATCACCATACGGCGTGAATCCCACTGATCGGAATAGAGCTTTATGCCTGTGGAGATCAATTTACGCTTACGCTGACTAAGGATCTCGATCTGAACGAGACTCGTTTTTACTTTAGATGCGAGATGTTTTCTGTCGAAAACGAATTTAATGGTCGGATACTTCATTTTTGATAGGGATGAAAGAATTAGTAGTTTAATCAAGTATCATGCCCGGTATCACATGTGGTACCACAAATGGTATCACACCCGGTATCACATTGGTATCACAAATTCGGGATATAATGGGAAAAATCGGGA
This sequence comes from uncultured Bacteroides sp., assembly GCA_964461785.1. Classification (GTDB taxonomy): domain Bacteria; phylum Bacteroidota; class Bacteroidia; order Bacteroidales; family Muribaculaceae; genus Paramuribaculum. The sequence continues at coordinate 129 of CAYWWE010000100.1, read as the reverse complement.
AATACGCGGGCAGTTCAGCGCCCCTCACGGGGGTCTGAACTTCAGCCATGTAATTATGTAAGTCAGTGATTTACAGTAAAAAACCACCGTTTTTCGCGGTGGTTTTCTGGTGGTCTTTAGTGACCCCGG
>CAYWWE010000099.1:0-8189 GCA_964461785.1 uncultured Bacteroides sp. | reverse complement strand
ACATTCGGACGCTCGCAGTTGATCTTGCGGGCGAGCCATGCCGGTGTACGTTCCTGGCGTTCGAGCTCTTGCTTTATTATCTTACCGATGTGGGGCACTTGGACTGATTCGGGTTGTCTCCGCTCCAAGCCGTTGTGGGACAAAACAAAAGGCGCGGAGATTGTTTTGCCTCCCGACCCTTTGATTCTACGTATCGCCAAACACGCTGCTTAAAGAAAACGGAAGAACACAACTCCCCCACGCCGTCATCGTGTATGATGGGAAATCGCGCGCCGGGGCAGCGTGCCTTCATATACGAACACGACATAAGGGCATTCTTCGCAGGGTTTCTTAAGCAATTCTTTTAGTTTGGCGATTTCAGAATCAAAGAACCGAGCAAAATGCCTTTTGTATATATGTTGAAAAACTGTGAACTGCCTCTGCAGCTCATGGGATTTGTCCCTCAGCCTTTCATTATGCGGTAAAATTAAGTATTCTTTGCGAAACGACAAAACGACCGAAAGCCTCCTAAGCAAAATTTGGGGGCGATTGTAAGGCAATCCCCGCTACGGGTGGCGGAGTAGTCAGGATTCGGAGGGGAGGCGGCGGGAGAGGAAGAAGCGGCGTGTGAAGAGGACGACCATCAGGAGGCCGGTGATCTGTGAGGCGGCGGTGAACCAGAAGGCGGCCGAGTAGCCGCAGTATTCAACCAGGACGCCTCCGGCGAGGATGCCGACGCCCATGCCGATGTCCCATGAGGTGAGGATGGATGAGTTGGCGGTGCCGCGCTGGTCGTGGCGCGCCATGGCGATAAACATGTTAAGGAAGGCGGGATACATGCGTCCGTTGCCCAGACCGACAAGGACCGCCGAGAGGTAGAAGGCCCACTCCTGCTCGACGAGTGCGAAGAGCGTGAAGCCCACGGCGCTTATTGCGGCTCCTTCGATGGCGTTTTCGGCCAGGCGCCCTTTGCGAAGCCCTTTGCGGCCATAAAGACGGCTCACAAAGAGGCCGATGGAGAGGAGGGCAAAGAACAGGCCTGTGCCTTCGGTGATGCCGATGACCTCCTTGGCGTAGATGGCAACATAGTTGCTCATCACGCCCCAGCAAAGTCCGAAACAGAGGATGTTGAGGGCCAGCAGCCACGCGCGGGTCAGGAAGAAGTGGTCGAGGCTCATGCGGGGTTTTCCTTCAACGGGTTCGCGCGACGGCACACGGATCGACACGGTGCATAGGAAACCGCCGAAGGCCACGAAGAGCGAGAGCCAGAAGAGTAGGCTGAAATTGCCTGTGGCGCCATAGATCCATATTCCGGCCGAGGGGGCGATGGCCATGGCAAGATTGTTGCTGAGACCATAGTAGCCTATGCCCTCGTTGCGGCGGCTGCTGGGGAGCACGTCGATGGCCACGGTGCTGTTGGCCACGGTTGAGGCTCCGAAGGGTAGACCGTGGATGGTGCGGACGATGGCAAACATGAGCAGCGTGCCTGCTCCGATGTAGCCGGCAAAGCAGATGAAGAAAAAGAAGAAGCAGAGCATGAGCACCTTCTTGCGGTTGAAGGTGTCGACTACAAAGCCGCTGAACGGGCGCACGAGGAGCGCAGCCACGACGTAGCCCGACAGCACGAGGCCTATCATGTCCTTGTCTGTGGCAAACTGCGCGTCGAGATAGATGGGGAGAAGGGGTGTGAGGAGATAAAAGGAGAAGAATAGCATGAAGTTGCCCACCATCGCGATGCGGTAGTCGCGGTTCCAGAGCCGTTGGGTCTGACTGGTGGAGCGGGTGTCGGTTTCTTTCATTTTGCAATGCCGGATATGGGCGGGGGCCGTCAATAGTCAAGAGGCAGATTGCGCCCTATGGTCCACAATATAAAGAGAAAGAAGATGGTGAGAATGAACGGGCGGGATCCCGTGAGGCGTGTGAGTCGCGGCCAGAGGCGTGGGCGGAGGCGGACCAGGGCCGTCAGGCCAAGGAGCGGCAGCGAGAGGATAAAGGCGGCGTTGTGGTGCCAGGCTTCGGCGGGATGGCCGGTGAGGAGGGCGTGGATGGCACGCTGGCTCCCGCAGCCGGGGCAGTCAAAGCCGGTGAGGGTCTTGATCATGCATCGTGGAAACCATACGGACGATGATGGATCGAACGCGCTGTAGACCCACACAATCATAGCGGCGGCAACGAGTGCCGCCGCTATGAAAAGGGTTATATTCCGTCGGGTGGTGGCTGTCAAGGTTGCCGGAACCGGATTACATTAGGTTACCCAGGGCGCCCAAAAGGACAGCTCCGGTATATCCTACGCTGAACACGAAGCCCACGATGGCCGAGACGATACACCATGTGCGGGCCGACGAGGAGGCCTTGACGGCACCTTCATAGTCGCCGCGGTCGTAGCATGAGTTGACTTTCGACGAGTAGACCAGCGCTACGATTCCGCCTACGAGGCAGCACAGCACTGTGACCAGTATGCTCCACACCAGATAGTTGTCGGGGCGGGGAGGCATGGAGCCATTGCCCTGGGGCTGGCCGTAATAGCTTGATCCGCCGGCGGCGTATGTCGGGCCGGGATTAGGGTTGTATGCCTGATTGTAGGGCGGATACGACGGCTGCTGGGGCACGAAGCAGGAGGCAAGCTCGGGGAAGGTGGAGGCGTTTGCCCAGTCGGGCATACCGGTGCGCCACACTGGGGTGTTGGGCGCGATATTGAGGTTACGCAGTTCGTCGAGACTCATCGGGCCGATGCGCTCGCTGCCAAACATTGCGTAGTATTTTACATCATCCATTGGGTCAGTGATGAAGAAAGGAAAATGATTGCTTGATGATTGTTATGTCGGGATCAGAAATATTTGGTCTCCGAGCCGATGATGTCAGACAGGAGATTGTTGGCCAGGCGCGAGGCTCCGATGCGGAAGTATTCGGGGGTGAGCCAGGCGTCGCCGAGCACTGCCTTGACTATGCAGAGATAGCTCAGGGCGTCTTCGGTGGTGGCAATGCCTCCGGCGGCCTTGAAGCCTACCATCGTGCCGGTCTTGTCGTAATATTCCTTTATGCACTGACAGATGACGTAGGCGGCTTCGAGTGATGCGCCGGGATAACCCTTTCCGGTCGAGGTCTTGAGGAAGTCGGCGCCCGAATAGAGGGCCAGGATCGAGGCGGCGCGTATGTTTTCGGCTGTCTTGAGGGCTCCGGTCTCAAGGATCACCTTGAGGCGGGCGCGGCGGCATGAGTGTTTGAGCTCGTCGATCTCGTCGCACACTTCCTGCCAGTCGCCGTCGAGGAAGTTGCCGAGGTTCATCACGATGTCGATCTCGTCGGCACCGCCTTCAACGGCCAGTGCCGTCTCGGCCACCTTTACTTCGGGAAAGGTCTGGCTCGACGGAAATCCGCCGCTGACGGCCGCGATGTTGACGTTGCTCACATCGAGCACCGTGCGCACCACGGGGGTGAAGCAGGGATATACGCAGATGGCGGCCACATGGGGCAGCTCGCCGTAGTCGTTTTCAAAGTCGTTGACGCGCTCGGTGAAGCGGGCCACTGACTGGGGCGAGTCGGTGGCGTTGAGTGTTGTCAGGTCGATGGCGCTGAAGCACAGACGCAGATTCTCGGGAGTGCGTGCTGCGGCCAGATTCTCATCAATGATCTTGGCTACGGCTGCGCTTACTGCGGCATCGTCGGTGATGACTTTGCTTGCGGCTACTGTATCGTGATATTTATCCATTGGGCGTTGTCTTTGAGGTTATGAGACAGATGCAAAGTTAGCAATTATTTTTCAAGTCAGCAAAGATTTCAAGGCGAGGAGGCCGGAGGCTCACTTGGCGAGATGCAGGGGGCGCTCCTCGTATGCTTCGGCGGCGGCCACCCATGCCGGATCGAGGGGCACGGATTTTGCCGTGGCCGGATCGAAGGCCGACATCACTGTCGTGGCCATGCATTTGGTGTGGCCGGTCTGGCTGTTGACGAGGCGCTGCTCGAAGTGGAGCGATTTGACACCTATGCCGGTGACGCGGGTCCACACTTCAAGGGGCTCGACAAAGAATGCCTGTTCGTAGAAGTCGATATTGATGTTGACTATTGCCACGGCTATGTTGTGGAGGTCGAACAGGGAGCCGAGGGCGGTCTCGAAGTAGCGGGCTTTGCCCAGATCGAGATAGGAGAGGATTGAGTTGTTGTTGATGTGGCCGAGCATATCGCAGTCGGTGAATCGGGTCTGGAGCTTGAGACAGTGGCGATATGGATAGTCGGCGCGGGGCACCCGCGGATTGTCGCTGTGAAGGTATGAACCGGGTTTCATCTTTCGGTCGTGTGTGAGGGTGAGGTTGTTGGGTCTGTCAATGTATTATCAGGTCTGTTATAACATCTGAGCCGACGATTGAGTTGAGGCTGCTGATGATTTTGGCGCGCATGAAGCTGAGCTCGTTGCGCAGGGCCGCTGAGGTGATGAAGACGTGGAGCACCGATCCGTCGACATACCGGCGGGAGGTGTAGCGGTTGATTCCCGGCCCCACCACTTCGGGCCAGAGATAGCATGCGCGCTGGGCGGCCATGGTCTCGGTGAGGCCCGACTGGGCCACGACCAGCTCTATGATGTCGCCTATCCGTTGGGGATCCCTGCGTTTCATGGCTTCAGCTGTGGGCGGGGGTGAAACATCCGTCGGCCACGGTCCACATCCGGTAGTCGCCTCCGGTGCGGCTCATTATCTCGTCGAGATGGGTGCGGTTGGTGTCGGTGATGAATATCTGGCCGAATGACTCGCTCTCGGTGACGAGCGTCATGATACGCTCCACACGCTTGCGGTCGAGCTTGTCGAAGATGTCGTCGAGGAGCAGGAGTGGCCGGAGGCCGGTGGCATCGGACAGAAATTCATACTGGGCCATGCGCAGGGCTATGGTGAAGCTCTTGCACTGACCCTGCGAGGCAGTGCGGCGCACGGGCATGCCGCCGAGGGTCATCTCTATATCGTCGCGGTGGGGCCCGACGGAGGTGTGGCGCACTATCTCGTCGTGGCGACGCGCACCGCCTATGAGGGCCGCCAGTGAGCCGTCGGAGCTGCTCTCGAGCGATCCGCGGTAGCTCAGGGCAGGCGATTCGGACCCCTCGCCGGCTATCGAGGCATAGCGGCGGGCAAAGATCCCTGTGAGCCGCTCAACCCACCGGCTCCTCGACTTGTGGATATACCGGGCCGGGAGCTCCATGGCGGCCTCTACGGCTTCGTAGAGATTGTGGTCGACCGATCCGTCGCGCAGGAGGCGGTTGCGCTGTTCGAGCAGGCCGCTGTAGCGCACGAGAGCATCGAGATAGCGCATGTCGCTCTGCGATATCACCATATCCATCCAGCGGCGGCGCTCCTCGGCGGGCCCCTGGAGCAGGTCTATGTCGGCGGGAGAGATCATGACCACCGGGAAGAGGCCTATATGCTCGGTGAGCCGGCCATATTCCTTGCCACCGCGGCGCAGGCTCTTGCGGCGGCCGCGCTTCATGCCGAGGGTGAGGGTCTCGGGGGTGTCGTTGCGGGTGTATTCGCCGCGCAGGGTCATAAACTCCTCGCCCTGCCTGATGAGGAGGGAGTCGGGGGCGCCGGTGAAGCTCTTGGTGAAGCTGAGGGTATAGATGGCGTCGAGGAGGTTGCTCTTGCCCATGCCGTTGTCGCCAAGGAGGCAGTTGACTTTGGGCGAGAAGCTAAGGGAGGCCTCGGATATGTTCTTGAAGTTGACGAGCGATATCGCGTCGAGTGTCATGTAGGGATGGATCTGTGGAGATGAGGGTTACAGTAGGAGCTGATAGTCGACGACGTCGAGCAGCCGGCCTGCTTTGCGGCCCACCGACCGGAAGTGGCTGACGCGGGTGAAGCCGAGGGCTTCATGGAGCTCTGTGCTTGCCCGGTTGCCTTCGGTGATGCAGGCTATGAGCGACACGGCTCCGGCCTGGCGGCAGCAGTCGATAAGACGCTCCATTAGAGCGCGTCCTATGCCGCGGCGGGCATAGGACGGTGCTACATAGATGGTGGTTTCGAGGGTGGTGGAGTAGGCCGGGAAGCTCTTCCAGGGATGAGCGTAGCAGTAGGCGGCCACGGTGCCGTCGTCGTCTTCCATCACGAATCCGGGGACAACGGAGGTGTAGGCCGTCAGCCTGCGGGCCATCTCCCCGACCGTGGGCGGGACCACTTCAAAGGTGATGTCGGTGGAGATGACAAAGGGGCTGTAGATCCCGGCAATGGCGGGAGCATCCTGCTGCGGGTCGATCCGGCGTATCTTCATCGCGTTCAGAGGTCGAGATCGCGGAAGGTGCGCGGAGCGGGCACGCCCGGCATGGGCTTGCGGTCCTTGATCTGCTCGAGGGCGGTCTGGATGGCCTTGTTGAGCTGCTGGTCCTCGCCGGCGTTCTCGCGGATAGGATCGTTGTCTATCAGGATGTCGGGGTCAACGCCGTGGTTCTCCACTATCCACTGGCCGGTGGCGGCATCGTAGTTTGTGAAGAATGGCACGCGCACGTCGGTGCCGTCCATGTAGGGCAGCGAGCCTGAGATGCCGATGATGCCGCCCCATGTGCGGGTGCCGATCACTGTGCCGAGTTTGTTGGCCTTGAAGCTCCAGGGGAAGAGGTCGCCGTCGGAGGCCGAATATTTGTTGATCAGGAGCACCTTGGGTCCGACGTGGGTGGCGTCGGGGATGGTGCTTGTGGTTGACGATGTGCGGCTCATGGTCATGCGGTAGGGCTTGCGCAGGAGTCGCTCGATGATCATCGGGCTCACGTTGCCTCCGCCGTTGGCGCGGTCGTCGATGATGAGGGCTTCCTTGTCGAGCTGCGGATAGAAGTAGCGGGCAAACTCGTTGAGGCCTTCGGGACCCATGTCGGGGATGTAGATGTAGCCTACGCGGCCGTCGGTGGCCTCCTCGACCTTGCGGATGTTGTCGGTGACCCATTTGTGGTGGCGCAGGGGTTCTTCGTCGGCTATGGGCTCTACAACGACCTTGCGGGTGGCGGTGGCCGAAGGGGTGGAGCTTACCGTGAGTTCGGTGAGCACTCCGGCTTTGCCGGCGAGGAGGGTGTAGATGTTGTCGGTCGATGATGTGGGCACTCCGTCGATGGCCACGATATAGTCGCCTTCGGCCACTCCGATGCCGGGCTCGGTGAGGGGCGATCTGAGCGACTCGGAGTAGGGTGCGCCGGGAATGATGTAGTCAATGCGGTAGAATCCGCTCTTGGGGTCGCGGCTCAGTTCGGCGCCGAGCAGGCCCATGTTGATGCGGTCGATCTTCTTGACATCGCCGGGATTGACGTAGGCATGGCCGCAGGCGAGCTCGGCTATCATCTCGCCGATGATGAAGTTGAGATCGTAGCGGGTGGCGCAGTAGGGGAGCAGGGCGGCATATTTGTCGTGGATGGCGTTCCAGTCCACACCGTGCATGTTTTCGAGATAGAAGCCGTCGCGGAATGCGCGCCACACTTCATTGAAGATCTGCGGCCACTCCTGCTGATAGTCGACAATGGCAACCATGTCGGAGAGGTTGACGGGCTTGGTGAGCTCGGTCTTCGACTTGGGGAGGTCGGTGACATAGATCTTGCCTCCGCGCTCTGAGATCACGGCTTTCTTTCCGGTGGGATCCACCTCCATCTGGCCGCGGCAGATTTCGGTCTCCTTGCGCTGGGCCAGGTCGTACATATTCACGCTGCCGCGGGTGGAATACCACACATGTCCTGCGGCGTCGGCATAGACGGGGCTGTAGTAACCGCTGTTGTCGGTCAGGAGCAGGATGCGTCCGGGCAGTCCGGCGGGATCGATCTTTGTGATGGCGGGCCCATTTTCCTTTTCACCCTTGTCGGCCTTGGGGGCCTCGCCGTCGACGGGGAGCAGGGGTGAGGGGGTGTCGGAGGCGAGGAGAGCCATATAGAGGCCGCCGAGGTTATTGTAGGTGTGGTTCCACTCGAGCGAGCCGTAGGTGGGATTGAAGTCGCGGTCGGAGTTGAAGTAGAGATATTTGCCGTCGGCCGAGAAGATGGGGTTGGACGAGTTATACCATTTCTCGGTCACGGGATACTCCTTGCCGGTGGTGCGGTCGTAGACATAGATCACGCGGAAGGTGTTCTTGTCGGGGCGGGTGTAGGCTATCCAGCGGCTGTCGGGCGAGAAGCTGAATGAGCGTATCTCGCTCTCGGGGCAGGTGATGAGGGTCTTTTTGGCGCCGGTGGCGGGATTGACCTCGACCATGCGGTTCTTGCG
>CAYWWE010000098.1:0-8219 GCA_964461785.1 uncultured Bacteroides sp. | reverse complement strand
CGTTCTTCACCTCGACCATGTCTACAGCTGCGAGCTCTGCAAGTGCTGTATCGACAACGGCTTCTCATCCGTTATGATCGACGGTTCGCACCTCCCCTATGAGGAAAATGTGGCCCTGACCAAGAAGGTGGTTGACTATGCCCACCAGTATGACGTCACTGTAGAGGGTGAGCTCGGTGTTCTTGCCGGCGTTGAAGACGAAGTTTCGTCCGACCACCACACCTACACCGATCCCGAGGAGGTTATCGACTTCGCAACACGCACAGGCTGCGACTCCCTCGCCATCTCAATCGGCACCAGCCACGGCGCATACAAGTTCACACCCGAGCAGTGCACCCGCAACGCTGAGGGTCGCCTCGTTCCTCCCCCTCTGGCATTCAACGTTCTCGATGCTGTTATGGAGAAACTCCCCGGCTTCCCCATCGTGCTCCACGGTTCCAGCTCTGTCCCCCAGGAATATGTTGACACCATCAACAAATATGGCGGCAAACTTCCTGATGCAATCGGTATCCCCGAAGAGGAGCTCCGCAAGGCAGCCAAGAGCGCCGTTTGCAAGATCAACATCGACTCCGACAGCCGTCTTGCCATGACAGCTGCTGTTCGTGAGGTGTTCGCCACCAAGCCCGGCGAGTTTGATCCCCGCAAGTATCTCGGCCCGGCCCGCGACGAAATGGAGAAGCTCTACAAGCACAAGATCGTTAACGTTCTTGGCTCCAACGGCAAGGCTGAGTAATCAGAACCTGACCTTTTAATCCATAAGGCATCCGTCTGCTATCCGAGCGGGCGGATGCTCTTCTTTTATGCCTGAATTTATAATTGCGATTGTGGTGGAAAATAGCTAACTTTGCCAATATTTGAACTCTATTGACCAGCAAATGGATCCCGCAAAACGAATAGCCGACCTCCGTCGCGAATTAAACCGGCACAATCGGCTCTATTATATAGACAATCAGCCCGAAATCTCCGACAGGGATTTTGATATGATGATGCACGAGCTCGAAGATCTCGAACGGGCTCATCCCGAACTCGACGATCCTCTGTCGCCCACTCACCGCGTGGGGAGTGATCTGACCGGCAAAGGATTCACTCAGGCCGAACACGTCAATCCCATGCTCTCACTCTCGAATACCTATTCGGTTGCGGAAGTCGACGACTTCGTAGGCCGTTGCCGCGACGGTCTGATGGGCGAAAGATTCGACATTGTCGGCGAACTCAAATACGACGGCACATCTATCTCACTTATTTATGAAAATGGACGTCTGGTAAGAGCCGTGACCAGAGGAGACGGCACCCGCGGCGATGTCGTCACAGAAAATGTTCTCACCATTCGCTCCATTCCCGCGGTTGTTGAGGGTGAGGATATACCGGAGGCTTTTGAGATCCGCGGAGAGATCCTTCTTCCATGGGAGGCTTTCGACAGACTTAACGCCGAGCGTCAGGAAAACGGAGAAGCCTTGTTTGCCAATCCGAGAAATGCAGCTGCCGGCACCCTTAAGACCCTAAACTCGGCTGAAGTGGCACACCGCGGGCTCGATGCTGTGTTCTATTATCTCATCGGCAATAATCTGCCTGCCGACAATCACTACGATAATCTGATGACGGCCCGTAAATGGGGATTTAAAGTGGCTCCGCACATGCAGTTGCTTCACTCCATCGACGAAGTCGACACCTTCATCAACCATTGGGACACCGAACGTCGCACACTCCCGGTAGCTACCGACGGACTCGTATTCAAGATCAATGCGCTCCGTCAGCAACTTAATTTAGGCTACACATCCAAAAGTCCCCGCTGGGCAATCGCATATAAATTTCCGGCCGAAAGAGCCTTGACGCGGTTGCGTTTCGTATCGTTTGAGGTTGGACGCATGGGTGTGATCACACCGGTTGCCAATCTTGATCCAGTGCTGCTTTCCGGGACAATAGTCAAGCGGGCCTCGCTCCATAATGCCGACATCGTTGCCTCGCTCGACATCCACGAGCAGGATATGCTCTATGTTGAGAAAGGCGGCGAGATCATTCCCAAGATAACCGGAGTCGATACTGCGGCGCGTGTTGAGGGGTCAGAGCGTGTGAGATTCGTCAGGAATTGTCCGGCCTGCGGCACTCCCCTTATCCGCGTCGAGGGAGAAGCGTCTTGGATTTGCCCCAATAAATTTGGGTGTCCTCCTCAGATTGTGGGGCGCATCCAGCACTTTGTGGGCCGTCGGATGATGGATATCGACGGGATAGGCGAGGAGGCCGTGGCCCAGCTCTATGAGTGTGGGCTGATACGCGATATCGCCGACCTCTATACCCTGACAGTCGACGAGCTTATGAAACTCGAAGGATTCGGCCGCAGATCGGCCGAAAGAGTTATCGCAGGACTGGAAGCCTCGCGCAACGTGCCTTTTGAACGCGTGGTCTATGCTCTTTCGATTCCATTTGTAGGCGAGACCGTAAGCAAAAAACTGGCCCGGGCCGTAGGAGATATCGACATCCTGATGAATTCCGACGAAGAGTCGCTCACTCCCATACCCGACATCGGGCCGCGCATCGCCCGATCCATCGTCGAATATTTTGCCGTGCCTTCCAACCGTGAGATCGTGGAGCGGCTGCGCGCCGCCGGATTACAGATGAGCATTGATCGATCCGGACAAGGAGAAGGATCCGATCGGTTGGCCGGCAAGACCATAGTGATCTCAGGCACTTTCACCCATCATTCCAGAGACCAGTATAAAGAGATGATCGAAGCTCATGGTGGCCACAACACAGGATCTATCTCCAAAAAGACCGATTATATACTGGCCGGTGACAACATGGGGCCGGCAAAACTCGAAAAAGCATCCAAGCTCGGCATCCCCATAATTGACGAAGACACCTTCCTGTCAATGATCAATCCAACGGAATAAAACATACTGCTCATATTTCATGAATCAACTCATCATAGTAGCCACGGCAGCAATCACCGCACTTGGCGCTACGGCACAGAATCCGGACACAATCCGCATTGAGCGATTTCGGTCGGCATCCCCGGTATCCCTTCAAATGCCTTACATGATAGACTCCCTTGATGCAAAAGGTACTCCCTTTGACTACAAGGATGTCCTCAACATGAACAGAAACACCGTCCTTACGCTCAACAATACCATTACCAGCGGCACAGAGCTCCAATCAGATCCAAATACAATAAGCATGGGGCGACTGTCATGCAGGCTCGATGTAAAAGGATTTGTCAAAGGCGCACGATTTTCAGTGCCCGACGGATCGGTGATCTATATCGGGGGCAATCCCGTCAATGGTCCGATAGATCTTAAACCAGGCTCTTACAACGTAGAAATCGACTGGCTCAACACATCAGAAATCCATCCGGTGGCTGAGGCATACCTGACAGTCCCGGCCGGAAGCGCCTCCAAGATTCAGGTTGCCGACATAGAGTCAACAGTTGGTCGGATGCCTTCGCTCAACGACTTCACCGACGGCACACACACCTCATTCGTAAGTCTCTCGCCAGACGGAAGATTCTTACAGACATTCTACTCGGTGGTAGCACCCGGCGGCAAAAAACGCGACAGTTATTCCCGCATCATACGCACATCCGACGGCACTCCTGTCGGTTCGCTCAGGCGCGACAACCTTATGTGGATGCCGGCGTCTGCCCGTCTCTACGCTACACGCTATGCCGACAACGGCACGACGACACTCTTTGCCGTCGATCCTGAATCGGGCAACGAGGAGATCCTCGTCAAAGGTTTGCCTGAAGGCAGCCTCTCCATCGCTCCCACTGAGGATTATGCCATCCTCACCACTTACGTTGACGGCCCGGAAGAGGGTGACGTCTATCAGATCCTTGAACCGGAAGACCGTCAGCCCGGGTGGCGCCGGCGCGCACGCCTGTGGAAAGTTGACTTCGCTACCGGACTGGTCTCACCTGTGACCTTCGGCTTCCGTCAGCTTTATCTAAACGATATATCCGACGACGGCAGCAAGATCCTTGTCACCACCGCCCGGAGCCGTTATGAGAAACGCCCCACCACTCTCCGCGATATTATCTCGATAGATATGGCCACTCTAAAAGCCGACACGATTGTATCGGCTGATGGATTTGTCAACTCAGCACTTTTCTCGCCCGACGGAAGCAAGATCCTCGTAAACGGCACTCCCGAGAGTCTCGGGGGTGTGGGGCTCGATCTCCCCGAGGGCCGGACGGCCTCTATGACAGAGGGCGAGCTCTTTATCATCAATACAGCCGATGGGAGCGTCAATCCCATCACAAAGAAGTTTGATCCGTCTGTCAACAGCATGAAATGGAGCCGCGCCGACGGCAAGATCTATTTTTCGGCCGAAGACCGCGACTGTGTCCACATCTTCTGTTATGATCCCGTTAAGGACAGCATTTCACGCGCCGACACAGGCGAAGAAGATATGACCGGCGGGTTTTCCCTTCCGCGCAAAGGCAGTCTCATGGCATGGCGCGGAGCCTCGGCATCAAATTCCGACCGCCTCTATCTCACAGATCTCAAGAAGCGCACGACACGCAAGATGGATGATCCCTCGGCCGAGCGTCTTGAGGAGATTGCCCTTGGGCCCTGCCTGCCTTTCGATTATGTCACCTCGCGCGGCGACACCATTTATGCCCGCTATTATCTTCCGGCCGATTTTGATCCCGCAAAGAAATATCCTGTAATCGTGAATTATTACGGAGGATGCTCACCCACCGGACGCAACTTCGAGAGCCGCTATCCTCATCATCTCTATGCAGCCCAGGGCTACGCCGTGCTTGTCATCAATCCGAGCGGAGGCACAGGGCGCGGACAGGAATGGGCATCCCGCCATGTAAACACAGCCGGCGAGGGTGTGGCACAAGACATCATAGAAGGAACTCAACAGTTCTGCCGCGCCAACGAGTGGGCCGATTCCACAGCGCTTGGATGTATCGGGGCGAGCTACGGAGGCTTCATGACACAGTATCTGCAGACCCAGACCCCTATGTTTGCAGCCGCTATAAGCCACGCAGGTATCAGCGACCATACTTCATATTGGGGCGAAGGCTACTGGGGCTACAGCTACAGCGAGGTATCCATGGCCAACAGCTATCCCTGGACACGCACAGACCTCTACGTTGGCCAGAGTCCGCTCTATCTCGCCGATAAGATCAACACTCCCCTGCTCTTCCTCCACGGCGACAGCGACAACAACGTTCCTTTCGGCGAAAGCATCCAGATGTTTACAGCTCTGAAACTACTCGGTCGCCCCACAGCACTCGTTGCCGTTGCCGATCAGGATCATCATATTCTTGACTATGACAAGCGAATAAAGTGGCAGGACACAATATTCGCATGGTTTGAAAAATATCTCAAACATGACTCGACATGGTGGGACACTCTTTATCCTCCGAAATCACTATGACGACAAATTCCGATTCTTCACTGACTTCACGTCAGTTCAAGGCCGCCTTGGCTTCGTGCCGCGCCATATTCGCGGCCAAACTTGAAGATTATGGCGCGAGCTGGCGCATAATGCGTCCCGAATCTATCACAGACCAGATCTTCATCAAGGCCAAGCGCATACGTTCGCTCGAAACCAAAGGAAAGGCCATGATTGACGACGACGCACTGAGCGAGTTCAAAGCAATCGTTAACTACGGAATCACAGGCCTGATACAGCTCCAGCTGGGAGCAGCCGACACTACAGATATCTCCAAAGAGGAGGCCATGCAGCTGTACGACTCGAAAGCCTCCGGAGCCTATGATCTGATGATGCGTAAGAATCATGATTATGATGAGGCATGGCGGGGAATGAGAGTCAACTCCTACACCGACTTCATTCTTACCAAACTGCAACGGATCAAGGAGATAGAAGATCATTCAGGCCACACTTCCGTGAGTGAGGGCATAGATTCCAACTATCTCGATATCATCAACTATGCCACCTTCGGCATAATAAAGCTCGACAATCAGGAATGACGGAAGAAGGTAAGCAGCGCATCCTGAAATGGAGTGTGATCGCCTGCCGCATCATCATCGGCGCAATATTCGTAATTTCCGGTATCGCCAAAGACATAGACTTGTGGGGCACTCTCTATAAGATCGAGGAGTATCTCAACGTCTGGCATTTTTCCCAGCCCAGGACAATAGTGTTCATGGCTTCGTTCCTTCTTAGCGGCACTGAGTTTATTCTCGGAGCCCTGCTCTTGCTGGGATGTCTCAGGCGTGCGGTCCCGATACTGATGTTGGGGATCATGGCCTTCATGCTCCCGCTCACCTTATATATCTATATCAGCAATCCGGTGACCGACTGCGGCTGTTTTGGCGATTTCATCACCCTCAGCAATGCCGCGACGTTCTGGAAAAACGTTCTGATCACGGCTGCACTGATTTTCCTACTGCTAAACAACCGTAAGGCCGCGCCACTCTTCTCGCCTTATATCCAATGGCTCGTTGTCACCCTGCTTGCGGCATACGCCATCATCATTGGCCTATATGGATACAATATCCAGCCGATGATCGACTTCCGCTCATTTCCCGTCGGTGCATCTCTCATCCCGTCCGACGACGTGGAGGAAGATAATGCCGACAGTTCCTCCCTATCTTTCGTGTATGAAAAAGAGGGATTGAAGCAAACATTCACGCTCGACAATCTGCCCGACTCAACATGGACTTTTGTAGACCGCATCGACCTGTCAGACAAAGGCGGCGACCGCACTGAGCTCGTAGTCTATGATCTCGACGGCAACGAAGCGACATCTGAAGCGATATCCGATCAAGGTGAGGAGATAATTCTCGTCATCCCGCAGCTCGCACGCGCCGAGGTTTCGTGGACATACTTTCTCAATGAGCTGAGCGAATACATGGACAGTCATGGTGGAACGATGGCAGCCTTTATTGCGGGAGATGAGTCGGCTGTAGAGTCGTGGATGGATCTATCGATGGCCTCCTATCCGGTCTATACGGCAGAGTCCACTACTCTCAAGGAGCTTGCCCGCGGCAATATGGCTCTGGTCTATCTCCGCGACGGAAAGGTGGTATGGAAGCGCTCGATGGCCATGATGGATACTTCGATGACCGATGCACTCATCATCACGGAAGACTGGCCTGATCTACTTGCCGACAATGGCCCGGATTATTTCAAGGCTCTCTCCTTTATACTTATAGCCGCCCTGATGGCATTGTATCTGCTCGATTCGACGGGCCGGTTGCTCCGATGGCGCATCAGGCGGCGGAAAGCGCGCCGCAAAAGCGACGAATGACACATCATTTGTTGAGTCAAATATCGGTTGTCTCAATGATTTTGACTAATTTTGCATCCAATAACTCAACCCGCTAATAATAGAACCCCAATTTCGATATACAACTGAAATGAGAAAGAAAATTGTAGCAGGCAACTGGAAGATGAACACCACCCTGCCCGAGGGCATCGCCCTTGCCAAGGAAGTCAACGCCGCTCTCGCCGATAAGAAGGCCAACTGCGATGTTGTCATCTGCGTACCCTTTACCCATCTCGCCTCGATAGCCTCCGAAATAGATCAGACCAAGCTCGGCCTCGGCGCTGAAAACTGTGCCGACCACCGCAGCGGTGCTTACACCGGCGAGGTGTCAGCTCCCATGGTTGCTTCAACAGGTGCCACCTATGTGATCCTCGGTCACTCGGAGCGTCGTCAGTATTATGGCGAAACTTCCGAGACTCTGCGCGAAAAGGTTGCCCTGGCTCTCGAAAATGGTCTTACACCCATCTTCTGCATCGGTGAAGTGCTCGAAGAGCGCGAAGCCGGCAAGCACTTCGATGTTGTGAAAGCTCAGATCGAAGAAGGCCTCTTCAATCTCTCAGCCGAAGACTTCGGCAAGATCATCCTCGCCTACGAACCCGTATGGGCTATCGGTACCGGCAAAACCGCTACCGACGATCAGGCAGAAGAGATCCATGCCTATATCCGTGGCGTAATCGCCGACAAGTATGGTAAGGAAGTAGCCGACAACACATCGATCCTCTACGGCGGCAGCTGCAAGCCCTCCAACGCCAAGGCTCTTTTCTCAAAGCCCGACGTTGACGGCGGTCTCATTGGCGGTGCATCACTTAAGTGTGCCGACTTCATGGGTATTGTAGATGCATGGGATTGATCCCCTCTCTAATCCGTAAGTGAATCCCCATTCTGCCCTGCCTCGCACCAGTGAGGCGGGCAGATTTCTTTTTACATCCCTCCGTGATATATCCGGGGAAATAATTGCAGCCTGAATTGCATTTTT
>CAYWWE010000097.1:0-8320 GCA_964461785.1 uncultured Bacteroides sp. | reverse complement strand
GATGTTAAGGATGCTTAACGGGGGCAACCGGAGGGGGTTGGCGGGTGTTGTTAATGTACTATGAAAACCATTATCAATACTCCAGTACCTGATTTTACCGTCGAGGCATACACCGACGGTCAATTTAAAACAATTTCACGCGCCGACACTCTCGGCAAGTGGGCCGTTTATTTCTTCTACCCTGCCGACTTCACTTTCGTGTGCCCGACAGAGCTTGAGGATATGGCCGAGGCCTACGACCGATTCCGTGAGCTCGGTGTGGAGGTATATGCCGTATCGACCGACTCGCAGTTCTCCCACAAGGCATGGCACGACTCGTCGGCCGCTATCTCCAAAGTGAAATTCCCCATGCTTGCCGATAAGACAGGCTATCTGTCGGAGGCTTTCGGAGTCCTTGACCCCGCCTCGTTCATGGCCTATCGCGGCACTTTCGTGGCCAATCCCGATGGCCAGATCAAGATCGCCGATATCAACGACAACGGCATCGGCCGTAATGCCGACGAGCTTCTCCGACGCATCGAGGCCGCTCAGTTCGTTGCCGAACATGGCGACCAGGTTTGTCCTGCGCGTTGGCGTCCCGGCAAGTCGACCCTGAAGCCCGGTATCGATCTCGTGGGCAAGATCTGATCCCCGGCATCACGATCATCAGTTCTAATTTTCTATTTGCATCGGCGGAGACTCCCCATAGTCGCCGCCTTTTTATTATCTTTGCGGGGCGGGGCCATAAGGGTCCTGCCCCGATATTATTATGAATGATCTCAAGAAACAGATACTGGAGGCCGTAGAGGCCTTTACTTCCAACGATCTTGCGTGTACCGATTCGGCTCTGATTGTGATTGATCCCGCCGAAAAGACTGCCCGTCTGTTTGATCCGTCGGAAGAGGACGATATCGACGCCATCATCGAGAATGATCCGGCCCACGACTATGTCGATGTTATGGATCTCGTGGAGGCCGACACGGCCAATCCCGGCCAGTGGATTGCCGACGTAGAGGCCATCGGCGAGCTCGCGGCTCAGTATTAAGGCTTGCCGGTTACGACGGCCAAGGCTATCAGGGCGGTGCCGTCGGCGTAGGGAGCCCATGCCACCTGCATCGGGGTGTGGGCAGCCTTGACGTTGCCGTCGCGCCCCACTGTTATGTCGGTCAGGCTCAGTCCGGGCTGGCCTGCGGCTTTGTATGCCGCTTCTTTGGCCGTCCAGAGGTGGAGGAGCGACAGCGCGGCGGTGTCATCGGCCTGCGCCACGAAGCGACGGCGCACACGTTCGAGCTGGTGGGCCCGGTCGGCGCTTTCGATGTCGACGCCTATTCTGCACCCACCGGGCTGCCCTACGGCGAGCAGGGCGGTAGTGGCGCTATGGCTGATCGAAATGGGCAGCTCCGGACTGTCAACGGCGTAGGGCGAACCGTCGGGGTGGTGACCTATCGCCGAATGGAGAATTTCACGGCCAAGCGCCTCAACGGCTGCACGCTCTGCCGCCCGCCCGGCTCCATTCATGGGGCAGATATACAGGTCTATGCCGGCAAGGAGAGGAGTGTGGCGGATAATGGTCATCTGAGATGCGTGACGAGGTGAATTATGTCGCGCTCCACGGCGCGGAGTGTCGGAGCAAGGGAATCAGCCGAAGCCGGGACGCGGTCGAGAGTGAAGGCTCCGCTGACGATGCGCCGCTTGCCGGTTGCAACGAACTGAACTGGGGTGAGGCTGCCCGTAGGGGTGGTGAGAATCAAGGCATCGTAGCCTGCGGGGGTAAGAAACTCGGTTTTCTCCGACTGGCGTCCGCCCGAGTTGAGCGCCATGCGCTCCATGCGGTTGCTGCGCGCGGCGGCGGTGTTTTCGTCCGATGACATTTCCATATCTGAGAGATAGAGGGTTGCGTGATAGGCCGGATATGAGATGTCGACCCACCGGTAGCCGTCGGGAGTGGTGCGCCGGGAGGTAGTGAGCCCCTCCACGACTTCAAGATCCGAGCCTGGGGCAGCGGGAATGTAGACTTCGGGATAGACTGCCGTGCGGGGCCATACCCTGGGCAGGGGCACCGGCTGTGATGTTTCGTTGTCGGTTGTCCCGGAGCCGCAGGCCATAGCGACAAGGGCTGTAAGGGTGGTGGCCACTGCCACGCTCGCTTTCATCGGCGGCTGGACGAGGAGTTATCGGTAGCGGAAGGTGCCGTGGAGTCCTGTACTTCGGGCATCACCTTAACGCGCACGCTGGCTATGCGGTGGCCTGTTATGTCAAGCACCATGAAGCGGCATCGTCCGTAGGCAATGCTCTCTTTCTCTTTGGGGAAATCACCCTTTATGGCGAGCAACATTCCGGCGAGTGTCTCGCAGTCTTCGGTCACCTCCTCATAGTCGGCTTCGTCGAGGCCCGTGATCCTGAAGAAGTCGCCCAGAATGGTCTTGCCCTCAAAGATATATGTGTCGTCGCGCAGGCGGCGGTAGGTGACCTCCTCTTCGTCATATTCGTCGCTTATGTCGCCCACGATCTCTTCGAGCACATCCTCGAGGGTCACGAGTCCCTGGGTGCCTCCGAACTCGTCTACCACGATGGCCAGATGTATGCGGCGGCGCCGGAAGTCTTCGAGCAGATCGTCGAGCATACGGCTTTCGGGCACATAATATGCCTCGCGCGCCAGGGTCTGCCACTTGAAGTCGGGATCTTTCCGGTCAACGTAGGGCAGCAGGTCGCGGGCATAGAGGATGCCGCGTATGTCATCTTGCGAGTCACCGAACACCGGCAGGCGCGAATAGCCGCTCTCGAGCACTATGGCCATCACCTCGTCAAAGGTCATGTCCATCTCCACGCCTGTGATGTCTACTCGCGGGGTCATGATCTCGTCGGCCGTGGTGTCGCCGAACTTGAGGATGCCTTCGAGCATCTCCTTGTCGTCGCCTGCCTCCACGTCGGTTATCTCGAGGGCTTTGCTCAGATCGTCGGGGGTAAGGTCGGTCTCCTTTTTCGTCACCACGCGCTTCACTATCACCGAACTGCTCATGAGCAGGGCTGAGACGGGTCTCAGGATAGCCGACAGGAATGTAAGGCCGCCGGCCGCCATGCGGAGCCAGCGCATATTGTTGCTGTTTGCAATCAGCTTGGGCAGGATCTCGCCGAAGAGCAGGATAAGGAAGGTGAGGATCACCGACTGCAGAATGAAGCTGACGATCTCGCTCATGCCCGCGAATATGGGTCCGAGGGCAAAATTGCACAGGATTACAATCGTTACATTGACCAGATTGTTGGCAATCAGAATAGTGGCGAGGAGGCGTTCGGGCTGGTCGAGGAGGCGGATGATGCGCGATCCGCTGGGTGAGTCCTCAAGCTCTTCCTTCTGGGAGGGGGTGATGGAGAAGCAGGCAATCTCGCTTCCGCTGACAAATCCCGACACAAACAGGGCGAGAATGGCGAGAAGGAGGGCTATGATCTGGGACGTGCTCATCGGAGGGAGCTGGAGCACAGGCAGATGGGCCATACACGGTGCTAAGATGCCGTTTATGGCCGGAAGAGGGTCTAAGTCCAAGTTTTCAGGCAGTTGGTTAAACATCGCTGCAAAGTTAGCGAATTTCTCCGACATTTGACGGCTTGCAATGATATTTGATCGGTAATAAAAATAATCAGCGTCAGGGGAATATGCGCGGCGGTGGTTTGGGCGGGTGAAAGTTTTTGTGTATCTTCGCGCAACCGCTTAAAACAAAAGCATGATATCATGAAAATATACCATCTTGTTGCTGCGCTTCCGCTGCTTGTGGCCGCTTGCTCACATGGCGGGGATGCTACCGTTCAGTCAGAGAATTACACCGACTTCGTCGACATGAAAATAGGCACCGGGGGCCACGGCCATGTGTTTGTCGGCGCCAACGTGCCTTTCGGCATGGTTCAGCTCGGCCCGACGAGCATCCCTCAGTCGTGGGACTGGGTGTCGGGCTACCATGATTCCGACTCGACTGTGGTCGGATTCTCTCATACTCATTTCTCCGGCACCGGCATAGGCGATCTGTTTGACATCACCGTGATGCCCGTAACCGGCAGCGATCTGACCTATGCCCGCGGCTCGGAGGAGGATCAGGCGAGCGGACTGTGGTCGTATGCCGACCGCTCGAAAGAGATTGCCCGGCCCGGCTATTATGCCGTGCCCCTCACCCGCTACGGCATCGACGCTGAGCTCACCGCCACCAACCGCGTCGGGCTCCACCGCTACACCTTCCCCCAATCCGACTCCGCCGCCATTGTTTTCGATCTCGAGAACGGCGGATGCTGGGACAAGACAACGCAGACCAAGATCGAGGCTCTCAACGACTCTACCATCGCCGGCTACCGCTTCTCCAAGGGGTGGGCACCCGACCAGAAGGTCTATTTCGTGGCCCGCACCTCGAAGCCTTTCAGTTCGCTTGAGCTGAAGGGCAAAGACGATATGTATGGCCGCCTCAACTTCGCTACAGCTCCCGGCGAACAGATCATGGTCAAGGTGGCTCTGTCGCCCGTATCGATCGATGGCGCAATGGCCAATATGGAAGCCGAGATGCCTGGCTGGGACTTCGAGGGCACACGCGCGGCTGCTTCCGACGCCTGGAACAGCGAGCTCGCCCGCGTGAGAGTAGCCACTACCGACAGCATCGAACGCACTAAGTTCTATACCAGTCTGTTCCACACCATGATCGCTCCCTCCACCTATCAGGATGACGACGGCAAATATTACGGTGCCGACGGTCAGATCCACGAGGGCAATGGCCACACCAACTACACTACCTTCTCGCTCTGGGACACCTATCGCGCCGCAATGCCCCTTATGAGCATCATCAACCCGGAGAGAAATGGCGATATGATCAACACCATGCTCAATATATATGAGCAGCAGGGGCGCCTGCCTGTATGGCACTTCTGGGGCAACGAGACCGACTGCATGGTGGGCAATCCCGGTATCATTCCGGTGGCCGATGCCATAGTGAAGAATCAGCCCGGCATAGACCGCGATCTGGCCTACAGGGCTCTGCTCGCCACGGCTGCCGACACTGCCCGCGGAGGCGCCCTGAGAGAGCAATATGGGTTCATCCCTTCAGATCTGATGACCGAGTCGGTGGCCTACGATATGGAATATGCCATTGCCGACGGCGCCATTGCCCGCGCAGCCGAGGCGATGGGCGACACTGCCAATATGCGCAAATTTACGGAGCGCAGCCACTCCTACCGCAACTACTTCGATCCCTCCACCGGATTTATCCGCGGCCGCATGGCCGACGGCTCGTGGCGCACACCCTTTGATCCACGGTCGTCGAATCACCGCGCCGACGACTACTGCGAGGGCAACGCCTGGCAGTACACCTGGCTCGCGCCGCAGGATCTCGATGGGCTGGAGCAGCTGTTCGGCTCGCGCGAAGCCACCCTCGCCCGTCTCGACTCGCTCTTTACCACCGACTCGGCTCTCACGGGCGAGCTCGTGTCGAGCGACATCAGCGGCCTCATCGGCCAGTATGCCCACGGCAATGAGCCGAGCCACCATGTGATTTATTTCTACACCATGCTCGGCGAGCCCGACAAGGCTGCCGACCGCGTCCGTCAGGTGATCGACGAGATGTATCTCGCCGAGCCCAACGGCCTCTCGGGCAATGAGGATGTGGGTCAGATGTCGGCCTGGTATATCCTCTCGGCGCTCGGTTTCTATCAGGTCGAGCCCGCTTCGGGACGCTACTGGTTTGGCTCGCCGGTGTTCGACTCAGTCGATCTCACCGTGCCCGGCGGCACATTTACCGTCAAGACCGTCAATAACTCGAAGGATAACAAGTATATCCGCTCGGTACGCCTCAACGGCAAGCCCTACGACAAGCCCTATATCATGCACTCCGACATCATGAACGGCGGTGTGCTCGAATTCACGATGGGAGGAGCTGAGTAAGCTCCTCCTCCGGGCTGTCAGATAACTCCCGGCTGCCCGGAGAACTATGTGAGCGATTAAGGCGTTGTAGGGGTAGAAATTGTTTTCCCCCATCACATTCTACTCCTTCAACCCCTATGAACAAAACTCTACTCTGTGGCCTTATCGCCGCCATCACGGGCGCGGGATCTGCCGTTGCCGGGACTCTTACGCCCGATGAAGCTCTTGCCCGTCTCTATGATTCCGGTAACCTGCCTCTCAAGACCCTGGCAAGCCGCGCCGGCGACATGAAACATGAGTCGACCGTCGGCAGCATCTATCTGTTCTCGTCAGGTAGCGGATACCTTATCCTGCCCGATGACGACCGTGCGCCCGCCGTGCTGGGTTTCTCCGATTCAGGAACCCTTTCGCCCGAGCTCAACCCGGGGCTCAGATACTGGCTCGAATACTATAACCGCGAGCTTGCCTACCTGAAGGCTTCAGGAGCCGGGGCAGCCGACGGGAGCTGGCGCATACAGAGAGAGGAGATCGCCCCGCTGATCCAGACGGAGTGGAATCAGGAGTGGCCCTACAATCTGCTGTGCCCTAAAGTCGACGGCCATGAGACCGTCACCGGATGTGTGGCCACGGCAATGGCTCAGGTGATGAAATATCATAGTTACCCGGTCAATGGCAAGGGCACATATTCCTACTACTGGGAGCCCGGCAAGGAGGAGCTCACCTTTGACTACGCCAACACTCCCTTCCGGTGGGCCGAGATGACCGACCGGTATGACGACAAGAGCACCGAGACGGCCAAGGAAGCCGTGGCCGAGCTGATGCTCGGTTGCGGAATAAGCGTCAATATGCACTACGAGCCCGGCGGAAGCGGCGCGGCCACAACCCGCATGGGCGAGGCGCTGATCGACATCTTCGGCTATTCGCCGTCGCTCTGGATGCCCAACCGCGCCTATTACGGCTATGATGAGTGGGAAGAGATGGTCTACAACGATCTGGCCCAGGGATTGCCGGTGCTCTATAGCGGCGCCGGCACCGATGGCGGCCATCAGTTTATCTGCGACGGCTACCGGGCCGACGGCTATTTCCACTTCAACTGGGGCTGGGGAGGCATAAGCAACGGCTACTTCCTGCTCACCGCACTCAACCCCGACGATCTCGGTGTGGGTGGCGGAGCCGGCGGTTTCAACACCACTCAGATAGCCACTCTCGGTGTCCGTCCTGCCAAGGAGGGCGACAAGCCCACATATATCATGTATAATTCGGGCGGTTTCATCCCCGAGGTCAAGGAGGTCAAGGCCGGGGAGGTGTTCCGCTGCAATGGCCCGTACTTCAACTACAGCCTTGCCACTCTGCCCGACGATGCCCATATCGGCATGAAATTCGTTGCCGCCGGCAGCGGTGAGGTGAAGTTTGTTGAGGGTGTAGGCGTAGGAGGTCTGCATCTGTATGATGGTCGCGACAACGACCAGATAGTATTTCCCGAGCTCCCCGACGGTAAATATACCGTCACTCCCGTGTTTCATGTCGATGGCAAGTGGATCGCCGTGAGGATGCCTGTGGGCTATCCGTCTGAGTTCACTGCCACCGTTAAGGATAATGTGGCTAAGATTGAGGGCGAGGCTGCCGCTAAGATCACCATACGCGACATCGACCTCCCGGCCACGATTTATCGCGACCATGAGTTTCCGATGCCTTTCACAGCCGAGAATGGCAGCGGACTCGAGTTTTACAGCACCGTCACTCCAACTCTCTATGATTCTGAAGGCAACGAGGTTGCGAAATCAAAATTCCGTCCGCTCGATGTGGAAGCCGGAACCTCGGAGCGCATCACCGACTATGTGGCCGATTTCTCGGCCGTCAAGGACGCCGAGTTCCCTGCCGGCGACTATATTCTCGTCTTCCTCGACGAAGCCGGCAACGAGGTCAGTGCCCCGGTCACCGTCACTGTTGCCGTAGTGGAGGATAAGACCGAGATTAAGATAGAAGGGTTTGCCCTCGATCCTGACCAAACGGTTGCTGATCCCTCGGCAGTGAAATTCTCCTTTAAGCTGACCTGCATATCCGGTGTGTTTTACGGCAAGGTGCGCGTCGACATCTTCCCCGGCGATGGTGGCTATGATCTCTACAGCACCTCATCCAATCCCGTCTATCTCGAAGCCGGTCAGGATAAACACCTCACTATCACCGCCAATCTGGGCAATCTCGCCGACGGCCACTATCAGGCCATACTGTATAGCGGCGATGAGATGATGACCAAGGGACTGCACTTCACGATCGACCGCCAGTTGTCGGGAATCACCGGAGTTGAGGGAGATGCAGCCCTACCGACCCGCAAGACTGTCTACAGCCTCGATGGGCGTGCCATGAAGGAGCCGCTTGCTCCCGGCCTATACATCATCGACGGCAAGAAAACCTACCTCCGCTAAAAAAGATCCCCTTATAGCATAATTG
>CAYWWE010000096.1:0-8660 GCA_964461785.1 uncultured Bacteroides sp. | reverse complement strand
GAAGACGATGCGGCGAAGCATGGCCGCGAGGCTGATGCCCCGCATGGCCAGATAGCAGAGGAAGGCGAGCCACAGGCCGTGGTTGCCGAGCGACGGAAAGGCTAACAAATAGACGGCAAAGAACACCGCTGCCCCTGAAGCCGCCGACACGAGCATACGCCGCGTGGCCGTGATGCCGATGGCCACCGCATCGAGCGAGAAAGCCACAAACCCCACGAGGGGAACGCTCACGGCCCACATAAAGTAGTCGCCGCTCGCCGAGGCAACGCGCCCGTCATTGCTCATGATACCCAAAAACCACTCCCCCCCAACGAAATAGAGCACGGTGAACAGCAATGCCACCAAACCACTGCAGGCAAGTACCACGCGCGCAATCCGCCGCAGGCCCGGCATGTCGCCCGCGCCGTAGCGCAGCCCGCAGAGGCTTTCGCCCGCAAAGGCAAAGCCGTCCATGAAGTAGCTGAAAGTGAGGAAAAGCTGCATCAGCAGAGCGTTGACGGCAAGCATGACGTCGCCCTGACGCGCGCCGGCGCGCGTGAACCACACCGTCACGGCCACCATGCAGAGAGTGCGGAGAAATATGTCGCTGTTCACCGAAAAGAACCGCCCGAGAGCCTGCCGGTCAACCACATCGCTCGCCCGAGGCAGAGCCACTCGATATTTGACAAGACAGATAGTGAGCGACAGAAGCACACCGGTCCACTGAGCAGTGAGCGTACCTATGGCCACACCCTCGATCTTCATTCCGAGACCGACTACAAGGATGAGGCTCACGGCTATATTTGTCAGATTGATGACGATAGAGACCCACATGGGCGATCGGGTGTCCTGCACTCCGATAAACCAGCCCGTGAGCGCGAAAGTCGACAGCACCGCCGGCGCGCCCCACACGCAGATGGCTATATAGCGCCGAGCCGGAGCAAGAGTGTCGGGGTCGGGATCCATAAACCGCAGAAGCCCCTCCCCTATCGGCTTGCCAAGCGCGATGATGGCCAGGCCGAGCAGGAGCGCCACAGCGAGCGAACGCCACAGAGCGAGAGCCACTCCCTGACGGTCGGCCGCGCCGCTTGCCTGCGCGGTGAGTCCGCCGGTGCCCATGCGCAGGAAAGCAAAGAGCCAGTAGAGCATCGTAAACAACCCGCTGCCAACCGCTATCGCGGCGATATACACGGCGCTGTGGCCTCCATCCGTCCCGCTGTCCATGTGGCCTGTCACGGCAAGGTCAACGAGGCCGAGCAGCGGAGTTGTGATGCTGGTTATTATCGACGGAACGGCCAGCGCAACCACCTTGCGGAGGTCGGCGCAGGCCGTTTCGGATAGTCTTATGAATCTACTCACTACAGAGACTTCATTTTGCGCGGGCGCGCATCGAGGCCGATGCGAGGTAGATGATCAGCAGAACGTAGACTACTATGCCGAGACCCTGGTTGAGACCGGTCGACATGGTGTTCTCATACTCGAAACCTGCAAAGCGGGTCAGGGCGGCAAACACGCCAAACAGAGCGCCGCCGGCAATGAGACCCGACGAGATGAGGGTGCCGCGGTCGCGGCGGGCATCGTTGACGGCCTGATCCTTGCTGCGGGTGCTGACGAACCATGCTATCGCACCACCCACGAGCAGCGGAGCGTTGAGCTCCATAGGGATAAACATGCCCAGGCAGAAGGCAAGAGCAGGCACACCGAGCCAGTTGAGCAGCAGGGCGAGCACGGCGCCGGTGGCGTAGAGAGTCCAGGGGGTCTCGCCGCCCATCATGATAGGCTCGATCACCTTGGCCATGGCATTGGCCTGAGGAGCCACGAGCGCATTGGGACCCGAGTAACCATACACATTGTTGAGCAGCATGATCACACCGCCAACGGTCAGGGCCGACACGAGTGTGCCGAGAAATTTCCAGCTCTCCTGCACACGCGGGGTCGAGCCGAGCCAGTAGCCGATCTTGAGGTCGGTGACGAAGCCGCCGGCCATTGACAGAGCCGTACATACAACGCCACCTATGATCATCGAGGCAACGATGCCGGAGGTGCCGGAGATGCCCACACCTACAAAGATGGCCGAGGCCACGATGAGGGTCATGAGGGTCATGCCGCTCACGGGATTAGTACCCACGATGGCAATGGCGTTGGCCGCAACGGTGGTGAACAGGAAGGCTATCACGGTCACAACGACCCAGGCCACCAGAGCCTGCCAGACATTGTGGAGCACGCCGAGCCAGAAGAAGGCAAACACGGCGATGAGAGCTATCACGATAAAGAACACGATATGCTTCATCGAGATGTCCCACTGCCAGCGCACTGGCTTGGAGTTGCCGGCAGCTCCGCCCTTAAATTCGCGGACAGCCAGCCCGGCAGCCTGAGTGATGATGCCCCAGCTCTTGATGATGCCTATGACACCGGCCATGGCTATGCCGCCGATACCGATCAGGCGCGCGTAGTCGCGGAACAGATTCTGAGCGCTCATTGATGCGATCTCAGGAGCTCCATACGTGCCGATGAGAGGAAGGATAACCCACCATACGAAAGCCGATCCGGCAAAGATCACGAAAGCATATTTCAGGCCAACGATATAACCCAGGCCGAGCAGCGCGGCGCCGGTGTTGCAGCTGAACACAACTTTGGTCTTCTCGGCGAGAGTAGCGCCCCAGCCGCTCAGGGCTGTCGACACAGTCTCGGCCCAGAATCCGAAAGTGGCCACGATATAGTCGTAGATACCGCCGATGAGCGATGCAACCACGAGCACTTTGGCCTGCGAGCCGTCGGTCTTGCCCTGGCCGCTCGCGAGCACCTGAGTGGTGGCTGTGGCCTCGGGGAAGGGATACTTGCCGTGCATATCCTTCACGAAATATTTGCGGAAAGGAATGAAGAACAGTATGCCGAGGATGCCTCCGAACAGCGAGCTCAGGAAGATCTCGAAGAAGTTGACGGTGATCTCCGGATACTTGCCCTGAAGGATGTAGAGAGCCGGCAGCGTGAAGATGGCACCGGCCACGATCACGCCCGAACAGGCGCCGATAGACTGGATGATGACGTTCTGACCCAGAGGATCCTTTTTCTTGAGGGCGCCCGAGAGTCCTACGGCAATGATGGCGATAGGGATGGCGGCCTCGAACACCTGGCCCACACGGAGACCGAGATAGGCCGCGGCCGCGCTGAAGATAACCGCAAGGAGCAGACCGAGGGTCACACTGTAGGGGGTGGCCTCCTTATAGTCGCGCGCGGGGTGCATCAGCGGGCGGTATGTCTCGTCGGCGGCGAGCTCGCGGAATGCATTTTCGGGCATTTCGATCGGGTCGCTGTCGAGATATACCTCTTGCTTGTCGAGTTTTTCTGACATTTTTCTTTAAGGTTATTATATTGTGACAGATTGATTTCTTGCAGATCCGGGGGCGTCAGCCGATATAGTCAACGGCTGCACGCTCGGCAATGAGCGGTTTGATGATGCCTACGGCGGCAACGTGAGCCGGATGGCCGGCATAGACGGCAAGGTTTTCCCAGCTCTCTACCTTCGACTGGAGCACGAGGGTCCACTTCTCGGCAGGATTGGCATTGATGCCGACCGTAGCCTCGACGAGCTCAGGAATCTGAAACACGAGCGCCTCGATAGCGTCCTTGAACTTCATGGCAGCCTCAGCCACCTGAGGCCCGTCGCCCTGAAGGCGAAACATCACTATATGGTTTATCATCTCTACTTTGATATTTTATTGGTTAGATCACTCTGCATAAAGACGCTCTCGGGCCGCGAGCACACGCTCGTCCGTGATATAGTCGTCATAGTCCATGCGCTTGTCGATGATACCGTTGGGGCCGAGCTCGATCACACGGTTGCACACGGTCTGGATAAACTCATGGTCGTGAGATGCAAGGAGGATGTTGCCCTTGAAGGTGCGGAGCGTGTTGTTGAACGCCTGGATCGACTCCAGATCGAGGTGGTTGGTGGGCGAATCGAGCACGAGGGTATTGGCATCGCGGAGCATCATGCGCGCAATCATGCAGCGCATCTTCTCGCCGCCGGACAGGACGGAGGCCTTTTTGAGCACATCCTCGCCCGAGAAGAGCATCTTGCCAAGGAAACCCTTGAGATAGATTTCCGACGAGTCCTCGGAGAACTGGCAGAGCCAGTCGACGAGGTTGAGGTCGGTGTTGAAAAACGCGCTGTTGTCGAGCGGCAGATAGGCTGTTGTGATGGTCTGTCCCCAGTCGTATGTTCCCTCCTCTGCTTTCCGGTTGCCGTTGATGATCTCGAAAAGAGCCGTCATGGCGCGTGGGTCGCGCGACAGGAACACCACCTTATCATCTTTCTCGATCTGGAAGTTGACATCGCGGAAGAGAGTCACGCCATCGTCTGAGATCGCTGTGAGCCCGTGCACTTCGAGAATCTTGTTGCCCGGCTCGCGCTGAGGGGTGAAGATGATGCCGGGATAGCGGCGGCTCGACGGCTGGATCTCCTCGATATTGAGCTTCTCAAGCATCTTCTTGCGCGAGGTGGTCTGCTTCGACTTAGCCACATTGGCACTGAAACGGCGTATAAACTCAAGGAGCTCCTTGCGCTTCTCCTCGGCCTTCTTATTCTGCTGCTGTTGCTGACGCAGGGCGAGCTGGCTCGACTCATACCAGTAGCTGTAGTTGCCGGCAAAGAGGCTCACCTTGTTATAGTCGATGTCGAGGGTATGCGTGCATACCGAGTCGAGGAAGTGGCGGTCGTGGCTCACCACTAGCACGGTGTTCTCAAATTTCGACAGATAGTCTTCGAGCCACGCCACTGTCTCGAGATCGAGATCGTTGGTAGGCTCGTCGAGCAGCAGATTGTCGGGATTGCCGAAAAGAGCCTTTGCAAGCAGCACACGCACCTTCTCCGCACCGGTCAGGTCGCTCATCAGCAGGTAGTGCTTGTCCTCCTTTATGCCGAGGCCCGACAGCAAGGCTGCGGCATCGCTCTCGGCGTTCCAGCCTTCGAGCTCGGCAAACTTCTCCTCGAGCTCGGCGGCTCTCACGCCGTCGGCATCCGAGAAGTCCTCCTTGGCATAGAGAGCATCCTTCTCCTGAATGATATCCCACAGCACCGTGTGGCCCATCATTACGGTGTTCATCACGGTGCAGTCGTCGTATTTGAAGTGGTCCTGTTCGAGCACGCTCATGCGCTCGCCGGGGCCCTGGGTAATCGTTCCGGTGGTGGGGGCGAGCTGCCCCGAGAGCATCCTCATCAGGGTAGACTTGCCGGCACCGTTAGCTCCTATGATGCCATAGCAGTTGCCGGGAGTGAATTTCATATTTACGTCCTGAAAGAGCGGACGCTTGCCAAACTGTATTCCGAGGTTGGTTACTGTAATCATTCGGGTGAGTTAGGTTCTTGAAGAAAGTTTTTCTGCGACTCGACAAAGGGGTCGAGATCGTCGGGTGTCAGGGAGGTGTCGCCTGACAGATATCTGTTGATTTTAGCGAGATATTCAGCGAGCCCGCGGCTTTCAAGAATATCATCTATTGAGCGGGTCGATCCGTTGACCGGTTGCGACAGTTGCAATGCCTGCACAAGGGGCGCCAGCCCTTCGGTCACGCCCGAGCGTATCGCGGACAGTACAAACCAGAAAGCGGCAAAGCAATCGTTGAGCTCCTCTATCATGATCTGTACCACACGGTTCTCGTTTCTGAAATGATCCTGATAGCTGTGCATCGCTTCCTCATACATCCCGGCCCGGTAAAGCTCTTCCATCATGAAGTCGAAATCCTGGCCGAGCTTATACACCTTGTCGATGGCGAGGAGGAGCAGGGCCGAGACCCGGTGCCGCCCGTCATCGGCATGACGCCGGGCCATATCTATGAAGTTGTCGGCATACTCCATCATGGCCGGAGAAAGAAAAGCAGGCAATTCCGGCAGCTTTTCGTCCGGTATGCGGTCGGCCACTATCATCATCACGTCGAGAGTCTGCGGATTGCCGGGATGGAGCGAGTCATATTCCCGCAGCAGGGTCATCCCCTCCTCCGGCCGCCCGTTCTGGGCATGTAGCATTGCCATGGCGAAATAAGGCGATGCAAGATCAGGCTCGTTCATCATCACCTCATGGAGGATATCGGCTATCTGCTCCTCGGGATAGTTGAGGTCGCTGCACACCTGCGCCTTCATCATCAGGCCTCGGGTGTTCTCCGGGTCGATAGCAAGAGCATATTCCAGCGACGGAAGCGCCTTGTCCGAGTTGCCCTGCTCAAGATGAATCTGAGCTGTCAGAAGCCAGAAATCAATGCTGAAAGGCTCCATCATCGTGAGCTCTTCGAGGATCTTCAGCGACTCCTCCGGATCATGCGACTGTGAAATCTGACACAGCTCGTAGAGGAATGTGGGCGGATAGGTGGTGAGCCCAGCGATTTTCTTCCGGTTGTCGAGCAGCCACTGATAGAGTCCGAGCTCCTCGGCGGTGCTGCACAGCTGAATTATCTCCTCGTCGTTGAGCTCGGCTCTTGTTGCGAGTAGGGTGTCAAGCTCCTTGCGTGCCTCATCCTTTCCGGTGTGAGCCACACGCATGGCCGTTAGCCGCTTTATGACCGAGTCGTCTGGCAGGTTTCCGAGCGCTCCTACAGCCGCCTCGTCGTCCAGCCCAAGATAAAACAGAGCCTTGCGCTCGGCCAGCTGAGTGCTCGACGGATATAGCCTCTCTCCGCAAAAAAGCACTTCGAGAGCTATATACCGGTCGTGGATATCGCTCGCATAGTCGTAGAGCTCGACAAGGTCTGCCTCATCGAAAAACATTGTCCGGCGATCCGAAAGCAATTCTGCCCGGAAACGCTCATAAAGTTCCTGACGGCTGTCGCCGGGTGAATTGAATGAATCGTTAGCCATTCTTCTTCTGTTCTTTCTCCCAGCTATCCTTCAGGGCTATGGTGCGGTTGAACACAAGCGCATCGGGACGGCTGTCGTAGTCGGGGGTGAAATAGCCCACGCGCTGGAACTGGAACCGCGTACCGACATTGGCGTTCTCGGCAATGAAAGGCTCAACCTTCACGCCCTCGACCACCTTAAGCGAATCGGGATTAAGCAGCTCGCGAAAATCGCGCTCTGTCTCAGCCGAAGGATTCTCGACATTAAACAGACGGTCGTAGAGCCTTACTGTAGCATCGACGGCAGTGGCGGCATTGACCCAATGGAGTGTGCCCTTGACCTTGCGCATCGACCCCGGCATACCGGAGCGTGTCTCGGGATCGTAAGTGCATTTCAGGGCTACGATGTTGCCGTCGGCATCTTTCTCCACCTCCTCACACTTGATGATGTAGGCACCTTTCAGACGGACTTCACCGCCGGGGGCAAGGCGGAAGAATTTCTTCGGAGGATTCTCCATGAAGTCGTCGCGCTCGATATAGATCTCGCGGCTGAAAGGCATCTGATGGGTACCTGCAGCGGGATCCTCGGGATTATTCTCCATCTCGACCATCTCGGTCTGACCCTCGGGATAGTTGGTGATGACGACCTTGACAGGATTCATCACGGCCATAGCGCGGGTTGCGGTGGCGTTCAGATCCTCACGCACGGCATGTTCAAGCAGAGCAACCGAGTTGAGAGCCTCATATTTGGTATAACCTATGCGGTCAACGAAGTTGCGGATCGACTGAGGGGTGAAACCGCGGCGGCGCATACCGGAGATAGTCGGCATACGGGGATCGTCCCATCCGGCCACCAGCCCCTCCTTGACAAGCTGGAGCAGCTTGCGCTTGCTCATCACCGTATAGGTAAGGTTCAGGCGGTTGAACTCGATCTGACGGGGGCAGTAGCTTTCATCGGCAAGCTCCTTCACGAAATACTCGTAGAGCGGACGGTGAACCACAAACTCCAGAGTGCAGATCGAGTGGGTCACACCCTCGAAATAGTCGCTCTGACCGTGGGCGAAGTCATACATGGGATAGACCTTCCATGTGGTGCCGGTGCGGTGATGGGGAGTCTTTATGATGCGATACATGATCGGATCGCGGAAGTGCATGTTGGGATTGGCCATGTCGATCTTGGCGCGGAGCACTCGCGCACCCTCTTCAAACTCGCCCTTGTTCATCCTCTCGAAAAGATCAAGGTTTTCCTCGACCGAGCGGTTGCGGTAGGGGCTCTCGGTGCCCGGCTCGGTCGGAGTGCCCTTCTGGGCCGCTATCTGCTCCGAGGTCTGGTCGTCAACGTATGCCTTGCCCTCCTTGATCAGGCGGATAGCAAGATCATAGAGCTGAGGGAAATAGTCGCTCGCATAATACTCGCGGTCGCCCCAGTCGAAGCCCAGCCAGTGGATATCCTCGCGGATAGCATCGACATACTCCACATCCTCCTTGACGGGATTGGTGTCGTCGAACCGGAGATTGCATGTGCCGCCAAACTTCTCGGCCACACCGAAGTCCATGCAGATGGCCTTGGCATGTCCGATATGGAGATAGCCGTTGGGCTCAGGTGGGAAACGTGTGTTGAGGCGTCCGCCGTTTTTGCCGGCTGCAAGATCGTCGGCCACTATCTGTTCTACAAAGTTCAGGCCCTTGCCTGCGGCCTCCTGGGCCTCTGCTTCAACTACTTTTTCTGCCATTGTAGGAGGAATATTGCGATGTGATTTTGGTTTTCGGTTGATAAGGAGGCTGCCGCTACGGCACACCTCGACAATTAAGCGGCAAATTTACTCAAATTCCCCCAATCCTCCAAAACAACTGTC
>CAYWWE010000095.1:4662-8788 GCA_964461785.1 uncultured Bacteroides sp. | reverse complement strand
ATATTCATCGCGATTTTTTGTATCTTTGCAGCGCCTTACGCCACATTTCTTGTGTGGCGTCGGGCGCATTGCTTTATGAACAAAACCGATGAACAGTACACTTTGGTCGTTTGATATCCCCTCCAGCTGCTGGGTGGCAGTGGCCGTTGCAGTGGCTGCCGCTGTCACCGTCCTGTATATCCTGCTGCCACGTCTCCGCAAGATAACAGCGGCATCCCACGCAGCCGAACATTGTCCGATCCTCGACACTGTCGACTACCCGGGAGTCTCGGTGGTGATCTACGCGCGCGACCACGCCTTCAACCTTCCCTCCCTTATCCGCAGCATCTACGCACAGGACTATCCCGGCCCCATCGAGGTGGTGACCGTATGCGACCTCTCGGGCTACGACACAGCCGATTCCGAAGCCGCCGGGTTGCTCCAGTCGGAGTTTCCAACCCTGCGTGTCACATATATCCCTGCCGACTCCCGCAGCCTGAGCCGTAAGAAGCTGGCCGTGACGCTCGGTATCAAGGCCTCACACCATCCCTTCGTGGCCATGACCTGCGGCAATTGCTCCATCCCGTCGACCGACTGGTTGCGCCGCATGATGACCCATGCCGCCGAGGGCAAGAGCGTAGTTGTCGGTACATCGACCATGCGCGCCACCGACGAAGATGCCGACCGCAACTCCGCCTTCCGAGGCTTCGACGAGGTGTGGCAGTCGGTACGATCGATCGGATCGGCTCTCAACGGCCATCCCCACAGGGCCACCGGCAATAACCTCATCTACTCCCGCGAGCTCTTTTTCAACAACTGCGGATTTGCCACCTCGCTCAATCTCAACTATGGCGACGACGATCTGTTTGTCAACGAGATAGCTACCGGCAAAAATACTGCCGTGGAGCTTTCGGGCAACTCGATAGTGGAGGTGCTCGAAGACAATCCCGCCCGTGCCTACAGGCTTGACCGGATACACCGCGACTTCACCGCCCGCTACCTTCCCAAGCAGCCACGCATGGCCATGAGCGCCGCGAGCTGGGGATGGTGGATATGGCTCCTTGCTTCAGTGGCAGCCGTGATAACCGGATGGCCGTCGCTCATCCCGGCCATCGCCGTACTGATCATAGCCGCAGGCCTGTGTGTGCCCCTGATGATCAGGTGGCGCAAGGCTGCCATGGCTCTCCACGCTTCGGCAGCCGCCTGCCTGTCGGTGCCGCTCCTGATGCTGTGGCATCCTGTCTACAATCTCGGCTACCGCATCCAGGGACTGCGCCACCGCTACGACAACTACACCTGGAGCAAACTGTCGAAGTAATCCCCTGCAGCCCGACGTCCCGATCCCGGAAGCAGGCTCTTTTTCGCGCGCGCACATAATAAAGCGCGCGCGACGACGTTTTACCTGAAGCGTTGCTTGCCACAACGTTTCATACCAAGGAGTGACTCAACCCCATTACAGATATTCGCGTCTATCTTCAGTCTTCAGGCCATCGTCGTGTCATGCTGCGGTGCGTGTTGTCATAGCCACACTCCTCCTCACCTTTTTCCACGCCTCCGGCCAGACACCTCTCTCCGGAAGCAAACCGATCGCCCCGCCTCCCGTCACTCTCTCGGGCCAGCCGCTGGTCAACGCCGCCGACACGCTCATGATGCCATTCCGCGTCATGCAGGCCATCCCCATGACCTACGAGGAGCTGATCGCCGACCGCTTCTCGGCCGACCTCTCCAATCCGAGCAATATCCGCACCGACATCGAGTTTGACCCCTCTCTGGGATGCTATATCGTCAGAACGAAACTCGGAGAGTCGACCATTGCCACCCCTTTCATGCTCACTCCCGAGCAATACAACGCCTGGCAGAACCGCAAGGATATGTCGCGCTACTACCACACGCGCAACTCCGAGCATCTGACCGGCACGGCCCAAGGATCGCGGCAGCCATTCAATGTGCTCGACATGAGCTTTGCCCTCGGTCCCCTCGAGAAGATATTCGGCCCCGGAGGTCTGGCTCTCCGCACCCAGGGCTCAGTCAAGATCGACATGGGCATCAAGAGCAACTTTACCGACAATCCGGCCCTGTCGCTCACATCGCGGCGCAAGACCTTCTTTGACTTCGACCAGAAGATTCAGGCCACAGTCCAGGCCTCGGTGGGCGACCGTCTCAGCTTCAACATGAATTATAACACCGACGCCACATTCTCGTTCGACTCCAAAAATATCAAGCTGCAATATGAAGGCAAGGAAGACGATATCGTCAAGAGCATCGAGGCGGGCAACGTGAGCCTCACAACCGGATCCTCACTCATTCGGGGATCGACCGCCCTGTTCGGCATCAAGTCAAAGCTCCAGTTCGGCAAGCTGACGGCAACAGCTCTCGTGAGCCAGCAGAACTCGGTGAGCCGCTCCGTCAACACCAAACGCGGCGTGCAGACAACCGACTTCTCCATCAACGCCGACGATTATCAAGCCAACGCCCACTTCTTCCTGTCGCAATATTTCCGCGACCACTACGATGAGTTTGCATCCCGCCTCCCATACGTAAGCTCGGGAATCCAGATCACGCGCATCGAGGTATGGGTCACCAACAAAAACAGCTCCTACAACCAGAGCCGAAACCTCGTTGCCTTCATGGACCTCGGAGAGGAGACCCATCTGGCGTCTGACTACTGGACCCCGAATCCGGCCTATCCCAATCCGGCCAACCAGAGCAACAACCTGCTCTCGGTGATCAAATCGGAGTATCCCGGCGCGCGCGACATCAACAGCGTCACCCAGGCTCTCGCTCCTCTCGCGGCCTACGGAATAACCGGAGGCCGTGCATTTGAGAAGGTCGAGAGCGCCCGCCTCCTCTCATCAAGCGAGTATACGCTCAACTCCACTCTCGGATATATCTCGCTCAAAAGCCGTCTTAATGCCGATCAGGTCCTGGCTGTGGCCTATGAATACACCTACCGCGGCCAGGTATATCAGGTTGGAGAGTTTTCAGCCGACATCACCGCCACCGACCAGAGCCTCTATGTGAAGATGCTCAAAAGCACCACTCAGGATCCCCGCGAACCATTATGGCGCCTGATGATGAAAAACGTCTACTCACTCGGTGCATCCGACATTAAGCGCGACAACTTCAGGCTCAACATCAAATATCTCTCCGACACGACCGGAACGGAGATCAACTACCTCCCCGTGCCGGGGCTCAACGACAAGAGCCTGCTTCAGGTGATGAACCTCGACCGTCTCGACTCAAATCAGGAGAGCAACTCCGACGGATTCTTCGACTATATCGAGGGTTACACCATCAGCTCCGATCGCGGACTGATCTATTTCCCGGTGGCCGAACCGTTCGGACGACACCTGATCAAGGCCATAGGCAATCCCGGGCTGGCCGAGCAGTATGCCTACACCGAGCTCTACGACTCAACCCTCACCGTGGCCCGCCAGTATGCCGACAAAAACAAATTCATCCTAACGGGCGAATATCAGGCAAGCGCCGGCTCGAGAATATCCCTCGGAGCCTACAATGTGCCGAGGGGATCGGTGGTGGTGATGGCCGGTGGCGTCAGGCTCACTGAAAACAGCGACTATACGGTTGACTATGCCATGGGCACCGTCACCATCACCAACCAGAGTATAATCGACTCGGGACAAAGCATATCAGTGACCCTCGAGGACCAGAGCAATCTCTTTGCAACACAGCGCAAGAATCTTCTCGGACTCGACCTCAACTATGCTTTCAGCCGCAATTTCAACCTCGGAGCCACCCTGCTCCACTATAGTGAGAAGGCCCTGATCGAGAAAGTCAACATAGGCGACGAGACTGTCAACAACACGATGCTCGGACTCAACTTCGCCTATTCGACCGATTTCATGTGGCTCACCAATCTGCTCAACAAGATCCCGACCGTCAATGCAACGGCACCCTCGCGCCTGTCGCTTTCGGGCGAGCTGGCCCGAATCTTCCCTGCCAGCCAGCGCACCGGCAGCAACAAGGGCAGCTCCTATATCGACGATTTCGAGATGGCTCAGCGAGGTCTCGATCTACGCAGCCCTTACACCTGGTTTCTGGCCTCCACCCCCTACGATCCGTCGCCCGACGCCCTGTTTCCCGAAGCCGCTCTTGCCAATAATGTGGACTACGGCAAAAACCGCTC
>CAYWWE010000095.1:0-4562 GCA_964461785.1 uncultured Bacteroides sp. | reverse complement strand
ATCGACGAGAACGGCGCCCTGCTCCATCCCGAGAAACGCTGGGGCGGCATCATGCGCCGACTCGACGTGACCGACTTCGAGTCGACCAATATCGAATATATCCAGTTCTGGCTGATGAGTCCGTTTCTCGATCCCGACAATCCTAATCTCGACGGCGGCGATCTGTATATCAATCTGGGCGAGATCTCGGAAGATATCCTCAAAGACGGACTCAAGACCTATGAGAACGGCAACCCCGTCGATGGCAACGAGCAGTTTATGAAGGAAACGGTGTGGGGCCGCGTGAGCTCCCAGAACTCGCTCACCTACGCTTTTGACAACGCTACATCGGCCCGACTGATCCAGGACACGGGTCTCGACGGCCTCCTGAATCCCGACGAATTCAACTACTCCTCCTACTCCGACTATCTGGCCAAATTACGCCTTAAGCTCTCGCCCGCAGCGATAGAGACTATGCAGGCCGACCCATTCTCGCCGCTCAACGACCCGGCGGGCGACAATTATCACTTCTACCGTGGCTATGACTACGACGAGGAGCATCTGTCGATCCTCGAACGCTACAAGCGCTACAATGGTGTCGAGGGCAACTCCCTGTCGCCCGAAGATGCCGGCGAGCCGCTCTACCAGAGCTCGCGCACCCTCCCCGATGTGGAAGACATAAATCAGGACAATACACTCAACGAATATGAGCGTTACTTCCAGTATCGCATCTCCCTGCGCCCGGAAGATCTGGAGGTAGGCCGCAACTTCATCACCGACAAGCAGACCACGATAGTCTATACCCCCGACGGATCCAATCCCGAAGTGGAGTGGTATCAGTTCAAGATCCCCCTGTCCAATTACGAAAAGGCAATTGGATCGATCAACGACTTCTCGACCATCCGGTTCATGCGCATGTTCATGACCGGATTCAAGGCCACCACCCATCTGCGGTTCGCAACTCTGGAGCTTGTCGAAGGCGACTGGCGCACATACGACTTCAATCTCAATTCGCGGGGCGAGACTCCGGCCGACGGACAGCTCGACATATCGGTGGTGAATATCGAGGAAAACTCGCAGCGCCAACCGGTCAACTACATTCTGCCTCCCGGCGTGACGCGCATTTCCGATCCCTCACAAAGCCAGATAATTCAGGAAAACGAGCAGTCGATGTCGATGAAGGTGACCGGCCTGCGGCCGGGCGATGCACGCGCCGTTTACCGCAACACCCGTCAGGATCTGCGCAACTACAAGCGCCTCCAGATGTGGAACCATGCCGAAGCGCTGATCGACAACACCACGATGCTCCGCTCGGGCGAGCTCTCGCTTTTCATCCGCCTCGGCTCCGATGTCAAGAGCAACTACTACGAATACGAGATCCCTCTGCAGCTCACTCCGCCGGGCCGCTACACCACCTCTCAGGAGCGCGAGATAGTGTGGCCGCTCGACAATTTCATGGATCTCAACCTCCAGCACCTCGTCGACCTCAAGGTAGAGCGCAACCGTGCGCGCCGGTCAGGCGAGCCCGGTGTGGGCTACGGTATTCTCTTCACGGCCCGCGATCCCGACAACGAACGCAACACTATGGCCGTCATGGGCAATCCCACCCTCGGCGACATCAGGATAATGCTCATAGGCATACGCAACAACAGCTCCACCGTCAAGGATGGCACCGTGTGGGTCAACGAGCTCAAGGTCACTGACTTTGACAGCGAAGGAGGTTGGGCCGCCAAGGGATCGGCCAATCTCGCGGTGAGCGACATAGCCACCGCCAACCTCGGTGCCCACTATGAGTCGACCGGATTCGGCAATGTCGACCAGAGCCTCAACCAGCGCCGTCTCGACGACTATTCGCGCTACGACGTGGCCGTGCAGGCCGATCTGGGCCGCTTCCTCCCCGCCGCAGCCAAGCTGCGCGCTCCCGTCTTCTTCTCCTACTCCAAAGAGAAAACCACACCTAAATATAATCCGCTCGACACCGACGTCAGACTCCGCGACGCGCTCGATGCCGTAGAGACCAAGCATGAGCGCGACTCGATCAGCGCTTTTGCCATCGAGCAGTCGTCGACCAGCAACTTCTCCATCTCCGGACTGCGCTCGGAGGTAAGGAGCAAGAATCCCATGCCGTGGGATCCCGCCAATTTCTCGGCTTCGTTCTCATTCTCGAAGCAAAGCAAGGTCAATCCCACCACCGAATATGAAAACACAAGCGACTACCGCGGATCGCTCCAATACTCCTACAACCCGTATTTCAAACCCTTCAAGCCATTCAAACGGATCAGGAGTGAGTCGCGCCACTTGAAGTTTATCCGCGATTGGGAGATCAACTGGCTCCCGACGAGCCTCTCGTTCGGCACACATTTGAGCCGCTTCTACTATGAGCAGCAGACCCGCTCGGAGATCGACCAGATGTTTCAGCTCCCGGTGTCGGTGAGCAAAAACTTCCTCTGGGACCGCCAGCTCAATCTCTCATGGGCCATAATCAAGAGTCTCAACC
The DNA here is from genome assembly GCA_964461785.1 of uncultured Bacteroides sp. GTDB lineage: Bacteria > Bacteroidota > Bacteroidia > Bacteroidales > Muribaculaceae > Paramuribaculum. The sequence goes on along the minus strand of CAYWWE010000095.1, from coordinate 2,086 downwards.
TCACGTTTGCGTCCAACACCTCAGCTCGCATTGACGAGCCCGTAGGCGCGGTCAACCGTCGCCTTTTCCCCGACAAATACCGCGAGTGGAAAGACACCGTGATCCGGAGCATACTCCACTTCGGCACCCCCTGGGCCTATAACCAGACCGCCACAGCCACCTACACCGCCCCATTCAGCCGCATCCCGGCTCTCGACTTCCTCAGCGGATCGCTCAACTACAATTCGGCCTACCGCTGGGATCGCGGAGCCACGGTCGACGGCATAAACATGGGCAACAGCATTTCAAACCAGACCACCTACGGGGCCGACGGACGGTTGAATTTCGAGTCGGTATTCAACAAGATACCCTACCTTAAAGCTGTCAGCAACCGCTTCACCCCCTCCCGGCGCCCGGCTACTCGCGAAAAGAAGCCCCGCAAGATCGAGCGCAACATCGAACTGAAGCCCGACACCACCGTCACCATACGCCACAATCTGCGGTCGCGCAAGATCCGCATCACGGCCTCGGATGTCAACGACCCCGACAATAAGCCTATCCGCCTGCGCACGCGCCTGCTCGACCTCAACAATGTCGAGATCCTCGACACCGGTCGCCGGACGCTCAAAGTCACCGTCACCGAAGTGCTCAGGGAACAACACTCGCTCATGGGCGAGATAGCCCAGTATGCCGCGCGGTTTGCCATGTCGCCCCGCAATCTGTCGGTGCGCTTCCGATCCACCCGCTCCCTCTCCCTCCCCCTCTTCATACCCTCGATAGGCGATGCCTTCGGCCAGACGGGATCCTACGGCCCCATGGCGCCGGGGCTGGGATTTGCCTTCGGATTTTTCGGCGACGACTACGTCGGCCGGGCCAAGGATCGCGGATGGCTCATGACCGACGACGGGCAGACCTCACCCGCCAACTTATCGCGCACCTCCGAGCTCAACTTCGAGCTCAATCTCGAGCCACTGCCCGGCCTCAAGATCCAGCTTACATCCAACCGCACCGACAGCCGGACGAGCAGCATCCAGTTTATGTATGCCGACATGCCCACCTCCTACGCCGGATCATTCACCATGACCGGAGTGGCAATAGCAACAGCCCTGCGCAGCTCGGGGGCCGACACCGGCTATGACTCACCGGCTTTCAACCGCTTCATCGAAAATATCCCAGTCATTGCCTCCCGCATCGAAAACCTTTACACCGGCCTCAGCTATCCCGCAGAAGGATTCATGAAAGACAACGTCCTTGCAGGCAAGCCCTACGACCCCGCCGTCGGCACTGTGTCGATGACCGGATCCGACGTGTTGATCCCCGCCTTCATGGCCGCCTACACCTCGCGCAACCCGCAGAAACAGTTCCTCAACCCGTTCCCGTCGTTCAGCGCCGTGCGTCCCAACTGGCGCGTGACCTACGACGGCCTGATCAATCTTGGCCGGCTCAAGGAAATCTTCAAATCGTTTACACTCTCCCACGCCTATCAGTGCACCTACGCCGTGGGCTCCTACTCCTCCTATCTCAACTGGGTTGCCGCCGACGGCAGCGGCAATCTCGGCTTCACGCTCGACGAGCTTTCGGGTCAGCCCATACCCTCCTCTCCGTTCAATATCTCGTCCGTGGCCCTGACGGAGCGCTTCGCGCCCCTGATCGGCGCCGCCGTGACGCTCAAAAACAACATGACCGTCAATGCCGAATGGCGCGAGCAGCGCACCCTTACCCTCAACTCATCGGCCGGACAGGTGGTCGAAGCCACATCGCGCGGCATCACCATGGGTCTCGGCTACAAGATCGTGGGCTTCAACACAGTCCTGAAGATGCGCAAGACCCAGACCGGAGTGTCTAACGACCTCAACATCACCGGCGACTTCTCCTACGCCCTCAACCAGGCTCTCATACGCCGGATCGAGACCGCCTACACCCAAGCCACCTCAGGCACACGCACCATCAACCTCAACATCGCCGCCAAGTATCAGATGAGCCGCCGCCTCAACCTCGGCGCCTATCTCGAGCACCAGATCAACACCCCCATAGTCAGCTCCACCGCCTTCCCCACCTCCTCCACCGCCTTCGGCTTCAGCTTCAACCTCTCCCTCGCCCGCTGATC
>CAYWWE010000094.1:0-8953 GCA_964461785.1 uncultured Bacteroides sp. | reverse complement strand
ATATAAAGACTAATCGGGTGCGGAACCTTGCCGATCCGCACCCGATTAGTCTGAAATGATGTATGAGTCCTTTAGAATCAGTTGACTTCGATTTCGTCGACGAAGAGGAAGCCGGGCTTACCCTTGCCGGCGTGCCAGTCGGGGAGCGCCTTTACTGTCTTGGCGATGACCTTTACATAACGTGCCTCTGTCTCAGGGAATGAGATGGAGTGAGGCACGATGCCGCTGGTGTGGGCTGAGGGCATCGGATAATCCTCCGAAGCAACCTTTGTGAAAGCGGTGCCGTCGTTGCTCACCTCTACCTGCATACCGGTTGCATCAAACACCCAGTCGCCGGTAACAACACATGTACGGATAGTTACCTCGCTCACCTTCTGTTCCGATCCAAGATCTATAATGGCAATCATGTCGTCGCCATTGAAGCCTACCCAGTCACCGTTGCTGTAGCTGTTGGTACCGAATTTACCGTCGACGAGAGTCACGCCCTCAGCAGCCTTGTAGCGTGGTGCGGGTGCGTTGACGAGAGTCACAGGCTGGGATGTGGCTTTGCTGAACGAAACGCTGTCAACATACAGATTGCTGATGCCCGTGGGACGGACAGCAATAGCCTTGATCACGGCATTGTCGGTGAGCACAACGGGTTGCTCGTAAGTGGCAGAAGCCTCTGTGGGATCGGTACCATCGAGAGTATAGTGAATGGGGGCATCGTCGAAGGTCGACAGCTCAAGCACTATGGCATGATTCTCGGTGTCGGGGGTCAGCGATCCGGCCACATTAAACATGTGCTTGGCATAGTTGTAACCGTTGGCCTCATACTGGTTGATGAGCTGGGGCACACGGCGGGCAAAACCACGGTAATCCTTCGGAGCATCAGTCCACTGCACCTCGCTCAGAGCGGCCATGCGCGGAAGCTCCATATATTCGACCTGCGCGTATGTCGGGATATATTCGGTCCAGAGGTTGGCCTGTACGCCAATGATGTGCTTGCCCTCCTCAGGAGTGAGATCAGAGGGGATGGGTTGATAGCTGTAGACACGCTCCACGGGCACATATCCGCCGATGGCATCAGGCTCGTTCTCGCGGTCAAGGGTCTGGTAGTAGTCGAAATACAGGTAGCTGTTGGGAGTCATGATGACATCGTGTCCGCTACGGGCAGCCTCGATACCGCCGGCCTCGCCGCGCCACGACATAACCACAGCACCCGGGGCCAGTCCACCCTCAAGTATCTCATCCCAGCCGATCATCTTGCGGCCCTTGCTTGCGAGGAAATCGCTTGCATGATGGATGACATGGCTCTGGAGCTTCTCCTCCTTGGTGCCGTGACTATCCGACTTGAGACCGAGCTCGCGGATCTTGGCCTGACACTTTTCGCAAGCCTCCCAGCGCACCTTCGGGCACTCGTCGCCGCCAACATGGATATATTCGGAGGGGAAGAGCTCCACGATCTCACCAAGCACGTCGTCGATAAACTTATAGGTCGAGTCATTGCCGGCACAGAGCACATCCTCGCTCACGCCCCACTGCTGCCACACCTCATACGGGCCACCGGTACAGCCAAGTTCGGGATAAGCCTTGAGCGCACCGAGCATGTGGCCGGGGAGGTCGATCTCGGGAATGATGGTGATGTGACGGTCGGCAGCATATTTGATGATGTCGCGGATCTCGTCCTGAGTGTAATATCCCTCCACGGGCACCCCGTCATATTCGCCGCTGTTATGGCCGATGACGGTACCGTCGCGTTTGGAGCCGAGCTCGGCAAGACGCGGGCGGCTCTTGATCTCTACTCGCCAGCCCTGATCGTCGGTGATGTGCCAGTGCATCGTGTTGATGTTGTGGAGAGCGAGCATATCGAGGAATTTCTTGACTGAGTCGGCGGGGAAGAAATGACGCGACACGTCGAAGTGAGCGCCGCGATAGGAGAAGCGGGGCTCGTCAGTAATGGTTACGGGCGGGAAGAGCACGTTGCTCTCCTTTGCCTCGGGGATTGACTTGCGGAGGGTCTGGATACCATAGAATGTGCCGGCATCCGACGATCCGTTGATATCGATTCGCTCGGGTGTGACGGTGAGAACATAGCCCTCGGGATTCTCGCCGCCGAGCTCGTCGCGGAGCACGATGACGTTTGATTCAGGAGCGGCATCGGTCACGGTCAGATTGTGTCCCGTGAGCTGGCTGATGTACGATGCCAGATGCTCGGCATCATTCTTCAGCCCCTCGTTTCCGGCCGGATAGGCTATGGTTGTTGACGAGTTGAGGGTAAAGCCCTCGCCGCTTCCGGCCGTCACCTCTTTAGGTTGAGGGATCACGCTATAGGAAGCTGTCTGCTCCGCGCGATGACCACATGCCGTCATGATCACAGCCGCAGCCACCAAAGCAAATAACTTGGGGATTTTCATGAAATAGATCAAATAATAATGATGGATTGTTATATAGTCTTCCGCAAAGATAGCGATTAAAACGAATATATCCCTATCTTCCGGCCAAATAATTTTCGGGCATCAGAAAAGTATCTGTATAGACAGAGGCGGCGGTCCGGGTGGGCCGTCGCCTCTGTCTCTTTATAATATCTTTTATCCTGAAAAGGATTATTTCTGTGCAAGAGCCTTGGCGATCTGCTTGTCGGCTTTCTCAACGGCCTTGCGATAAGCCTTCTCTGCTTTTTCCTTAGCCTTGGCATTGGGAGCGGCGGCTATGGCATCGTAGAGAGCCCAGAGGTTGTTGTCGGCAACGGCAGCTTTCTGAGCTGCGGTGTAAGCCTTGGCCTTGGCCTCGGCTGCCTGCTCGTCTTCGGGCGATGCATAGGCGTGACGGTAGCCCTGCTGATCGTTCCAGTGACCGCGGGTGAAATCGGGGAAAGTGACGGCAGCGCTGTTGTTGTCCATCGACAGAGCGCCGAGCTCGCCGAGACAGCACCATTCAGCCAGATCATATACATCCATATCGAGGGGCAGACCATTCTGGAGGCAATACACCAGGCGTGAATCCATCATGAAGTCCATGCCGCCGTGGCCCATCTCGCGACCGAGCTCGCCATACTTGGTGAGGATAGGATGATAATATTTCTCCATGAGAGCGTCATACTCCTCCTTGGGGAGGAAGCCGTGGCTCGACAGATTGTCGACCTTGGGAGCAACACCGCTGGCCTCGAGCTGGCTCTTGTCGAGAGCGATCTCCGACTTCGGATACTTGGTAGCATAACCCTTTGTGCCGGTGAGCTTGAACAGACGGTTGTAGGGCTGGGGATTCATAACATTGTGCTGGATCTCGACAACCTTGCCGTCTTCGGTGCGCATGAGGGTGGTGGTGTGGTCGCCGTTGCGGTAGTCGTCGCAGGGCTTGCCGGTCTTCTTCTCGACATACTCCTTGCCGTGTACAGACTTGGTGTCCATGGCCACGAGGGTCTTGAAGCGGTCGCCGCGGTGGATGTTGAGGCACTGTGCAACCGGGCCGAGGCCGTGGGTGGCATAGAGGTCGCCGCGGTTCTCCATGTTATATTTCATGCGCCAGCCGAGTCCGTCGGGATCGGTCTCGGGGTTTTTCCAGTAATAATCCCAGAAGTCGTCGAGATTGTGGATATAGGCACCTTCGGCACGGAGGATCTCACCGAACACGCCGGCCTGAGCCATAGCGAGAGCGTTGAGCTCATAGTAGTCGTAGCAGCAGTTCTCGAGGATCATGCAGTGCTTGCGGTTCTTCTCAGAGAGGTCGATAAGCTCCCAGCACTGCTCAAGATTCATGGCCGACGGCACCTCGATGGCGGTGTGCTTGCCATTCTCGAGGGCATACTTGGCAACGGGGAAATGGTGATCCCAGTCAGTGGCTACATAGACGAGATCGATGTCGGGGCGCTCGCAGAGCTCCTTGTAGCCGTCTTCACCGGAATAAACGTCGGCGGGAGCCAGACCGGCCTCGCGGAGATACTTCTGAGCCTTCTCAGCGCGCTCGGGAACATAGTCGCAGAGAGCAACAACTTCCACACCGGGGATGTGGGCGAAACGATTTACGGCACCGGGGCCACGCATGCCAAGGCCAACGAAAGCAACACGCACGGTTTCGAGCTTGGGAGCTGTGAGGCCGAGCACGTGCTCCTGACCGGCGGGACGCTCAGGGGTCTCAACTACGAGTGTACCCTTGTCCCAATGGGTCTTGGTGGAGGGAGAAAGCGACTGGGCAAACGACTGGAGACCGAAGGTGAGCACCAGGGCCGACGCGATTGTCACTCCTTTGAAGATGTTCTTCATGTCAGTTTTTGAGATTAGGATTGATAGAATTTGTTACTGTCTGCAAAGTTAATCATTTTTTCTTTTCAGCTGCCCTATTTAAATATTATTATGGAAATAAAGACGCGAAGTAGAGCCTTTTTTGCCCGGAAGGTGACGGCGGCGAACAACCTGCGTCCGAATGATGTTATACTTTAAATAATTCATCCTTTACGCCCATATCCTTCATACATGAAAAAGATAGCCAAATCACTCATTGAGCTCATAGGCAATACTCCCCTGCTCGAACCGACCCGCTACAGCAAATCGACCGGAGCAACTTCGGCACATCTTCTGCTCAAACTCGAAGCCTTCAATCCGGGCGGCAGCGTCAAAGACCGTGTGGCCCTCAACATGATAATCCGCGCGGAGCAGGACGGCACTCTTACCCCGGGGGCAACGATCATCGAGCCCACATCGGGCAACACCGGTATCGGACTGGCATGGATATGCGCTCTGAGAGGATATAAACTCATCCTGACTATGCCCGAAACCATGAGCGCCGAGCGTCGCAAACTGCTGCTCGCCTACGGAGCATCGCTCGACCTCACACCCGGCAAGCTCGGGATGAACGGGGCCATAGCGCGTGCCAATCAGCTTCGCGAAGAGATTCCGGGCTCCGTGATCCTCGATCAGTTTGCCAACCCGGCAAATCCCGCGACCCACTTCACCAACACCGGTCATGAGATATGGCGCGACACTTCAGGAAAGGTCGATATTTTTGTTGCGGGCGTTGGCACCGGCGGTACCGTTTCAGGCATCGGACGCTATCTCAAATCGAAGAATCCCAAAATAGAAATCGTGGCCGTAGAGCCCGCCGAGAGCCCAGTGCTTTCGGGCGGCAATCCGGGCCCTCACCGCATCCAGGGCATTGGAGCCGGGTTCATCCCCAAGACCTACGACAGCACCGTTGTCGACTCGGTCATGCAAGTCAAGGGAGAACAGGCCGTGCTGGCAGCCCGCGCTCTGGCCCGCACCGAGGGTCTGCTGACCGGTTTCTCGGGCGGAGCCGCTCTTTTTGCCGCAACCGAGCTCGCACGCCGTCAGGCCAACAAGCGCAAGACCATCGTGGCTCTCATCCCCGACACAGGCGACCGCTATCTCTCGACCGATCTCTTTGCCGATCCGTCATAATCAGCTCCGGCATCCTATTCACTACATACAGCATATTCCATTTGAGATGGGTCTGTGACCCTCCCAAATGGAATATGGCTTTTTAGCGGCTGCCGATGCTTGGATATTACAGATAATATGCCGAAATTCGCACATCGATTTATCACTACACCTAAACCAACACACATCAACCACGCAATGAAGAAAACCGCACTGGCAACCCTTGCCGCACTCGTTTCACTCCTCCTCTCCCCCACCGCCTCGTCAGCACGCGATCTCTGCGTGATGCAATTCAACATCTGGCAGGAAGGCACGATGGTGCCGGGCGGATTCGAGGCTCTGGCCGACGAGATCATCCGCCAGAATCCCGACATAGTCATGCTCAGCGAAGTGCGCAACTACAAGGACACCCGCTTCTGCGACCGCATAGTCGAGGCTCTGGCAAAACGTGGCAGCGAATATCACTCCTTTTACTCGACCGACACCGGCCTGCTCAGCCGCACTGAGATAGCCGACTCCGCCGTCATCTTCCCCTACAAAGGTGACCACGGCACTGTGCATAAACTGATCACCGAGATCGACGGCCATCGCGTGGCAGCCTATACCGCCCATCTCGACTATCTCAACGACACATATTATGAAGTGCGAGGCTACGACGGCAACTCATGGCATCAGATTGATCCGGTCACTGACCACGACGAGCTCATCCGGCGCAACCTGCTCTCGAAGCGCGACGAAGCTGCCGCTCTCGCCGCCGAAGACATAGCGAAAGAAAAGGCCTTGGGCAGTCTGATCTTTCTCGGAGGTGATCTCAACGAACCATCGGGACTCGACTGGACCGAAGCCACAGCCAACACCGCCGACCACAACGGTGTAGTGATCAAATGGCCCACCATCGAGATACTTCACGACGCCGGACTGGTCGACACATACCGCGCCATCTATCCCGATCCGCTTACTCATCCCGGCTACACTTATCCCTCATCCAACGAGATCATGCCGATGAAGCAGTTGTCGTGGGCGCCTACCGCCGACGAGCGCGACCGTATTGACTACGTTTTCTACCTTCCCGATCCACGCCTCACCCTCAAGTCGGTCAACATTGTCGGCCCTCAACGCGACATAATCCGAGGCGAGCGGACTGCAACCGAATGGGGAGCGCGAGACATCACGGCTCCTATCGACGTGTGGCCGAGCGATCACCGGGCCGTAGTGGCACGCTTTGAGCTCAAATGACCATGGACCGCAGTCAGCTTCGCGGCCATCTGGCCATGTTGGGAGCCAACACCCTCTGGGGGCTCATGTCGCCTGTTGCCAAACTGGTCATGGCAGGGGTGGTTGTGTCGCCTATACTTATGACTGATTTCCGCATCGTAGGCGCGGCCTTGCTGTTCTGGCTCCTCTCGCTTTTCACCCCCGGCGAGAAAGTCCCGCTGCCAGATCTTCTGCGGCTCGCAGGGGCGGCGGTGCTCGGCATCGTGCTCAATCAGGGCAGCTTCATTTTCGGTGTGGGCCTGACATCACCCGGCGAGGCATCGATCATCACCACCACCATGCCTATGTGGGTCATGATTCTCGCAGCGCTCTTTCTCGGCGAGCCCATCACCTTCAAGAAGGTTGCCGGCATCGTTGTCGGCGCATCCGGTGCATTGCTCCTCGTCATGAGCGCCGGGCGCCAGAGCAGCGGCAGCAACCCTCTGCTCGGCGATCTGCTCGTGCTCGGCGCGCAGCTCAGCTACGCCCTCTACCTCACCATCTACAAGAACTTCATCCGCCGCTACTCGCTCGTCACCCTGATGAAGTGGATGTTTCTTTTCGCAGCCATCATCGTCACCCCCTTTTCGGCGCCCTCCCTTATTGATGCACCCTGGCATCTTCTCACGCGGGCCGAGATCGCTGGCATCGCATACGTTGTTGCCGGCGGCACTTTCGGCTCCTATCTGCTGGTCATGATCGGTCAGAAAGCTCTCCGTCCCACTCTTGTCGGGATGTATAACTATGTCCAGCCCATTGTGGCATCGGCTGTAGGGGTCTTCCTCGGTCTCGACCGTTTCACGCCGGTCAAGATGGTGGCCGTTGTGCTCATCTTCGGAGGCGTCTATCTGGTCACGATCAGCCGGGCCAAAGGCCAACCCAAATAAAATTGTAAGCAAAAAGCGCATTTTTCGATGAAATTGTTTGTATTTTGATGAATTTGGTATAAATTTGCAGCCGCAAACGCAAGTTAAATACCAATAGAACAATTTCACGCCTATGAAAGCAACCGAAGTAATCGACGATCTGCGCCGCCGTTTCCCCAATGAGCCGGAATACATCCAGGCCGTAGAAGAGGTGCTCTCGACCATCGAAGACGCCTACAACGCCAATCCCGAGTTTGAGCGCTACAATCTTATCGAGCGTCTGTGTATTCCCGACCGCATCTTCTCATTCCGCGTGTCGTGGGTCGACGATCAGGGACGCGTGCGCAACAACATGGGCTATCGCATCCAGCACAACAACGCCATCGGCCCCTACAAAGGAGGCATACGTTTCCACTCGTCGGTCAACCAGTCGATCCTCAAGTTCCTCGCTTTCGAGCAGACCTTCAAAAATTCACTGACAACACTGGCTATGGGCGGCGCCAAAGGTGGCTCCGACTTCTCGCCGCGAGGCAAAAGCGATATGGAGGTCATGCGTTTCTGCCAGGCCTTCATCACCGAGCTATGGCGTCAGATCGGTCCTGACACCGACGTGCCCGCCGGCGACATAGGCGTTGGAGGCCGCGAAGTAGGCTTCATGTATGGAATGTATAAGAAACTGGCCCGCGAGTTCACTGGCACCTTTACCGGCAAAGGACGCGAATTCGGCGGCTCGCTCATCCGCCCGGAGGCAACCGGTTTCGGCAATGTCTACTTCCTTCTCAATATGCTCGCCACCCGTGGCATTGACATCAAGGGCAAGCGCGTGGCCATCTCCGGCTCAGGCAATGTTGCCACCTATACCGCCGTCAAGCTCATGGAGCTCGGCGCCAAAGTGGTGTCGATGAGCGACTCCGACGGCTCCATCGTAGTGCCCGACGGCCTTACCCACGAGCAGCTCGAATATATCCTTGAACTGAAAAACATTTACCGCGGACGTATCCGCGAGTTTGTCGACAACTTTCCCGACGCAGCAACCTACTATCCCGGCGAGCGCCCGTGGCATCATGTTGACTGCGACATCGCCATGCCGTCGGCCACTCAGAACGAGATCGACGGCGACGATGCCCGCGCCCTGATCAAGCAGGGAGTCATCGCCGTGAGCGAAGGCGCAAATATGCCATCCACCCCCGACGCTATCAAGGAATTCCTCTCGGCCCGCATCCTGTATGCTCCCGGCAAGGCTGCCAACGCAGGAGGCGTGGCCGTAAGCGGCCTTGAGATGGCACAAAATTCGCAGAAGATGGCCTGGACCGCCGAGGAGGTCGACACCCGCCTCAAGCAGATCATGGCCGACATCCACCATCAGTGCGAGCTCTTCGGCAAAGAGCCCGACGGCTACATCAACTATGTGAAAGGCGCCAACACAGCCGGCTTCATGAAAGTGGCCCGCGCAATGATGGC
>CAYWWE010000093.1:0-8996 GCA_964461785.1 uncultured Bacteroides sp. | reverse complement strand
CCTTCGGCCTCTCCTTCGGCTCGACCTTCGGCTCGACCTTCAGCCCGCTCAGTCCTGAGGATTGAAAGGGTGTCCCGATAAACTTTGAGCGACTGCTCATACTGGGTACGCTGCGGCTCGGGCATGGCAGCGATCTCCGCTATGCTCCCCAATTTGTCAAACACTGCTTTTTGTGCCGCAAATGGCATACGCTCAAAACTTTCCATATTCTTCAATACAAAGATCCAACGTTCGAAGTCATTCTCACACTCATATTCCTCTTTCGTCATCAGAGGCAGTTGAATAAAGATGAGACGTAGGAGATCAGAAAACGGAGTTTTCGTTTCCCGATCTGCCAGTATAACATCTGTACGCAGACGGCTGTTCATCTCATTTTCACGCCATGTGAAATTCATAAAGTAGACCCCGTAGACAGGTACAATCTCATAATCCCAGCTTGATCCGCGGACTCCCTGCCGGGCAATATCGGCTGCAGCATAATATAATGCACGCTGTTTGAATCGAGCCTGATATTTATTCTGCATCTCCACAATGAAGTGATCGCCGGTGTCGGTGGTGCAATAGATGTCATAGATCAGGCCACGATCGTTTGCCGCCATAGGAAGTTGTTCCTTGTCGAGAAACTTAAGGTCTGCCACATGTTTCTCACCTTCAAGCAGTGCATTGAGGAAGTCGATCAGGATGTCCTTATTGATCTCCTGCCCGAAAATGCGCTTGAAGCCAACATCCGTGAAGGGATTGATATATTTCGACATAGGGTGAAAGTGTAGGAGCAAGTTGTGATTCACAAAGATAGTGGTTTTACGACAAAGATAAAATTTTTCATTGAAAAAAATGGTTTGGAGGTTGCCGCGATAGCTCTGAGAGATCGGCATTTTTTCTCATGAATATGGATTGAAAGAAGAAAAATTGTTGGAGAGAGAGTCTGAAACCTCAAAAAGTGTTAATTTTGCAACATGCAACAGTTATATGGACTCATTGGCCAGACTCTCGGCCATTCCTTTTCCAAGGATTTCTTCAATAAAAAATTTGAGAGCGAGAGCATAGACGCGGTATACGCCAACTTTGAGCTGCCGGATATTGGTGATTTTATGGAGGTTATTGCGGAGCTTCCTAATCTGTGCGGACTCAATGTCACTATTCCGTACAAAGAACAGATTATGCCTTATCTCAATTCCCTGTCGGTGGATGCCGCTGCCATAGGAGCTGTCAATACTATCGCTGTCGAATATAACAGCAAGGATGGTATCCGGCTTACGGGTCATAATACTGATGTGATAGGATTTAGCGACTCCATCAAGCCGCTCCTTAAACCTGACATGAAGAAAGCCCTTGTGCTCGGAACGGGCGGAGCTTCAAAGGCTGTGATGCATGGACTGAGGGCACTTGGTGTCGAGCCGGTGGCCGTGAGTCGTACTTCTGCCCCCGATAGGCTGACCTATGCCGATCTCACTGCGGAGGTAATGGAGGAGCATAAGGTGATTGTCAACACTACTCCTCTTGGAATGTGGCCTAAGGTTGATACCCTTCCGGATATACCCTACGCAATGCTCACTCCCGACCATCTTTGCTATGATCTCATTTATAATCCGGATGTGACAGCCTTCATGAGACGTGCTTCGGAACAGGGCGCTACAGTAAAAAACGGCCTTGAGATGCTCCTTCTTCAGGCTTTTGCGGCATGGCAGATATGGCAATCGACCAACGCTCCGGCCACCGTGGCCGCAATGATGTGACGGCAGCTCTGTCGCTTGGTTCCAATGCTGCTGATGCCGCAATGCGTGTGTCAGCCATTGCGGCTATCCTTAGCTCGCGTTTTGGAGTAACAGCACTCACACGCGTCTTTAAGACTTCCGATATCCACATGTCTGCGCTCCGTCCGCCGCTGGCGCCTGTTCCCCCGTATGCCAATGCGGTGGCGTTAGTGAGGGTGCCTAAGGTACCGCTCCTTTCTGCCTCATGGCAGGATATGACTGCGGAGTTGAAGGTGATAGAGACCCAGCTCGGTCGGCGGCGTGAGCATAAGGAGTTTGGGCTGGTCAATGCTGATATTGATCTGGTAGTTTATGGGTCGGTCATTCTGCGACCGGGCGATTTTATGCGGCCCTATTTCTTTCCGTATGCTTTGGAGCTTTAGACGGGACGACACACCACGACTGCGAGAGCGGCTCGGTCTCCGGTCCTGACGCCATAAAGACGGAGACTACCTCCTTCCTTTATCCTCAATCTTCTGGCGAGCTCGGGGGCAGATATGATGAAATTGCGGGTGGTTACATTGATTTTCGGATACATTTTCGCCAGCATCTTCAGAGATCTGTCGCTCATAGTATCAACCCGTTCCATTACAAACTGCAGGCCCGGAAATGACGGAACGCTGTTAGGGGAGGTAAAGAGGTGAGTATTGGGGTGAAGTTGTTTAAGCATGGGGTCGAGTGCCGCCAGTCCGGCCCAGTCGCCTGTCTTCATTACTGCCGGGAAAGGCTCGTAGAGATAGTCGCCCGGCTCCGGTAGCCCTGATATAGATGGGACTGTAGCTGTCGATCCCGTAGGAGTCTGAGCTACGAACCAAATCCGTTGTTCGTTTTCGGGGAGGATTGTCACAGCTTCAACTTCATAAACACCGGGATTTGTCCCGCCTTCGATTACGGCAACAATTTCCTTACATTCACGGGCGGTGCCGACCGCAATGACCCTGCTGACGAAGCCCTGTCCGCAGCAGGCCTCGTTGAGTTCAGCGGCAAGCGCGGAAATGTCGAGCATCGGTGAGGCCTTGACTATTATCTTCGACGCAATGGTGAGCAGGCGTGGGAGCATTGAGGTGACATCAGGGCTGCAGCTTGCAATTGCCGTGAGCTTTTTACCGCCTTCACCGCGACGGGCCGGATCAATAAACACCGTGTCCCAGCGCTCGTCGGTTTCGTTTATTAACGAAGCAGATTCTGCATTGATCACATTGAGCCTGTCGCTCAGGCGAAGTGCGTGTGCATTATGTTTCCCTGCTGCAGCCACGACCGGGTCGATATCTACTGCTGAAACATTAGCGCCACGTCTTGCTGCTTCGAAAGCATCTATTCCAAGTCCACAGGTCAGGTCAAGATGTCGTGTCTCCGGTTTGTAGCCGGCGATGTCGGCATGTAGTCGGGCGATTGCTTCGGAGGTTGCCTGCTCAGCCGATAATGAGGTCGGAAACATAAAGCCTTTTTCCGACAGTGTTTCCGGTAGGCGCGATGCAGCTTTGCGTCGACATTCGATCTGCATGATGGCAGCTTCGGCTTCCGGATCACCATGGAAGCGGAGACGAAGCCTCATCGGATCGTCGTTGTAGTGAAGATCGATCCACTGTTGCATTGCCTCATCCATCTCTTTCATAACTTGTGATTTAAAGAAAGCCGAAACATCCATTGGCAGGGTGTTTCGGCGGAATTTTTTTTCTGCAAAGGCTTGGATCGAAAGCCGCCCGGCAGTTTATTTTATGATCTCGTGCTTGCGGAATACCTTTTCGATCTTTTCCAGAGCGGTTGCAACCTGATCTTCGGTGTGTGTGGCCATAAGGCTGAAGCGTATCAGGGTGTCTTGCGGCGCAACGGCGGGCGAAACTACCGGATTGACGAATATACCCTCGTCGAGCAGATCACGGGTGATCGCAAAGGTCTTGAAGTTGTCGCGGATAAAAAGAGGTATGATCGGTGTCGATGTGTTGCCTATCTCACATCCCATCGCGCGGAATCCGTCGAGAGCCATATTGGTCACTTTCCAGAGGTGCTCCTGGCGTTCGGGTTCCTCCTCCATAAGGTCGATAGCCTTGAGGGCGGCGGCAGTAGAGGCCGGGGTGATGGAAGCGGTGAAGATATATGAGCGGGAGTGATGGCGCAGGAAGTTGGTAATTTCCTTATCTGTAGCGATAAAGCCGCCGAGCGATGCGAAACTCTTGGAGAATGTTCCCATTATCAGATCCACGTCATTGGCAACGCCGTAGTGATGACACACGCCGCGGCCTCCGGGGCCAAACACGCCGATGCCATGAGCCTCATCTATCATTACGGATGCGTTGTATTTCTTGGCGAGTTCAACCATGGTCTTTACGTCGGCCACATCGCCCTCCATCGAGAACACACTGTCGCTCACAATCAGTTTGACCTTGTCAGGATCGCATTTCTGAAGCTGCTTTTCAAGCGACGCCATATCATTGTGCTTGTACTTCAGGCTCTGGCTGAACGACAGTCGCCTGCCTTCGATGATAGAGGCATGATCCTGTTCGTCCCAGAGGATATAGTCTTCGCGTCCGGTCAGGCATGACACAACGCCAAGATTAACCTCAAAACCGGTTGAATAGATCATGACATCTTCCTTGCCTATATATTCGGCTAAGCGCGCCTCAAGTTTCTTGTGAAGATCGAGTGTGCCGTTGAGAAAAGGCGAGCCGGCACATCCCGTGCCGTATTTGCGTGTGGCTTCGATTGCCGCTTCTTTAATACGGGGATCGTTGACAAGGCCTGAATAGCAGTTTGATCCGAACATCAAAACACGACGACCATCCATCAACACCTCAGGATCCTGCTCAGAGGATATTGCACGGAAATATGGATATACCCCTGCGGCTTTGGCTTCCTGAGGGGCTGTGTAGCGGGCGAGTTTAGCTTGTAGTAGCTTCATTTCTATCTGATTAAGTCACCGTCGGATATATAAATCCACAGTGTCATGTCGGTGGTTTGTAGTCAATCTGAATGGATAAGGCTGCAAAGGTAATAATTTTTTGCTTATTAACGTGCGGATCAATAGAAATTTTCTTTCACAGACCGGAATATCGTAACGCTTTGCAGCAGGGCAGGAGGTAGTTTGAAAAAGCAACGAGGCTCCATGCGGAGCCTCGCTATATGGGTAGAGGTATATGTCAGAAGCGGAAACCCATCGAAAGAACAACTTGTGAGTTGTTGTCAGTTATTTCCGACAGGTAAGTTGCTGTATAGTCGTTGGGTGTGTAAGGCCGGTAGTCGGCTTTCATTGATTTATGGATATATGCAGCGTCGATGTAGAAAGCCTGATAGCGGTAGCCTACGCCACAAGTGATATATGTCGTTGACTTATCCATGGTGTAGGCCGGCATGGTGCCACAGTCCTGGGGTCCCTCTGTGTATATATCGGCATTTCCAGAACGGGCATAGTCGGTGGTGGGAGTTGACTGGTAGTTGAAACCGGCCCTTACGCTCCATGAGGGTGTCAGGCGATATTCGGCACCTACTCTGACAATGTTGCTTGCCTGATAATAATTCTGGATATCGCCTTTCAGATAGTCGCCTGAGTCGCCTGAATATGTAAACGGATGTCCGTGCGAGTCGCGGATAACCATGTTCTGATATGGACGGTATTCATAGTCAACCGAAATGATGCCTCTGCCTCCGATCACTCCTGCGGCTGAGGCTATGAGGCGCCAGGGCGACCGCAGCTTCCAGTCGAGCTGATAGTTCCAGCCGTTGTTTGTCTCGGCGCTGGAATTATAGCCCGAGGAATAGTTATAGTCAACCTGAGCCCACGATTGCTGCGTCAGATTATAATAGGTGGGAGTGTGGACGGCAAGACCGAGGCGAAGCTCGTTGATGGGCTTCACGATAACGCCGATCTTGAAGTTGAAGCCTGTTCCGCTGATGTGCTTCCATGAGTCGAGGCCATAGTAGGCGTTGCCGTTTTCTACATTTGTGGCTTCGTAGTTGGGAATGGAAGCATTGGTGAGCTCCTCGTCGTAAAACGAATTGGCTGTGTAGTTGATGTCGGTGATTCCGAAGCCCATACCCCAGTAGAGGGTATTCATGACATTTCCACCGAAGTTGATGTTGTACTCGTCAATGTAGCCTTTTTCCTCAAAGCTCATTTGTGAGTTTCCCGATGTGCCGTTCTGCCACAGACCCTGATATTTGTTGGCAGACTCAGGGGTGCCGGGCACCGGGTTTATTAGATAGGAGTTGTATGCAAGGATGCTCATCCATGGTGCCCATGAATCGGCGTAGGGGTTATAATTCTCATCCATCTGGGTCATGTCGGCCTGACTCCATCCTGAATAGGAGCCCTGAGCCGACGTTGCTCCTGCAATATAATTGGAGAAGGAGCCCTGAATACTGTTGTTTGTGCCCTTGAATCGGCGGTCAAAAGAGTTGACTCTCGTGTAGCTTGCTCCGAAATTAAGGAAGGGTATGATGTCGCTGCCTGTGCTGATGGCGCCGATATATCCGAAGTTGTTGACATGAAATTTGGTCTGGTTGTCGCTCATGGAGAAGCCCCCGGTATTGCTGGTGGTCTTCTGAAAGTCGAGGTCAAACGTTATGCCAACATCGTTTGATCGGTAGATGCCTATACCGCCGGGGTTCTGGTTGAGTGTCGAGATGTCGCCGCCGAGAGCGCCGAACGCACCGCCCATCGACATGAAGCGGGCTGTGCCCTTAAAGTCGGTTTTTGATATGGCGTAGGCATCGATGGCACTCTGGGCTGAGGCTGATGCGGAGCCCAGGGCAATGATCGATGCTATGATAAGGAAACGTGGGGTCATGTTGTGTTATGAAGTGTTAGATGGGTTCTGAGTCTTGTTTGCTGTCGATTAGTGATGGATCAGCGACGACGTCCTCCGCCGCCACCGCCGCCTGTCGATCGGCTGCCACCTCCTGCTGCGCCGCCTCCGGCACCGCTACGGAATGATCCACCGCCCATTGAGCTCGAGCTGCTGCCGCTCGAATGGAATCCTGAGTTGCCGGATGAGCTGTTGCTTGAGCGCTGGTAGCTGTTGTTATTGTTGTATGAGTTGGTGTTATTGCGGTTGGTATAGGTGCTTTGATTCTGTCGCCCTGAAGTGCTTCTGGTGCCGTTGATCACAGAGCCCGGTCGCCGACCGGTAGCATTATAATTATGATTGCTGCTGCCGCGGTTACTGCCTGATGCTCCGGCTCGGTAGGTCCCGGATGTGGTTCCCGGACGGTTTCCGATATTATTGATGTTCCAGTTTGAGGCCGATGAGGCTCCTGGATTGCGGGTGCCGTGTGCGCCGGATGTGCCTGTTGAGCCGGCTCCACGTCTGTATGAGCCGGCATAATTGCCATGAGGCGGCTGAGGGCGTGTGGAGGGATGATGTGCGCCGCCTCCGGGTCCGCCCCATGACGGCCCCCAGACAGGTCCACCTAATCCCCATGACCAGTTCGGGCCCCATGATGGGGTCCAGCCCCAGCATGGATTCCATCCGCCTGTCCATAGAGGCCCCCATCCCCAGCCCCAGACCCAGGGATCATAGTAGCCACCGTAATACCAGGGGTTGAGATAACCGTAATAGCTCCAGTTCCATGAATACCAGGGATCATAGAATCTTGCCCCGGTCCAGAATGAGGGGTATGAGTTGTTGACATAGATATTGATCTCTGGCGGGGTGTCGCCGTAATAGTATTCGGCAACTGTACCGTCGGGATTTTCGATCACCACATCGGGATTGTAAAAGCGCTCGATGCGTCGTGTGTTTGCAAATGCATCGCCCGACAGACCGTTTGCAAGAAGAGAATCTACCGATATAGTGTCGGCCACAGCAAAAATACCCCGGCGATTGTACTCATCGACGGAGATGTCGCGAGCCATAGGAGTAAGCTCATTGGCAAACTGATCGGCAGCAAGGAAAGATGCTGCTCCGGTCGGGCGTTGTGGAGCTGCGGGGGCTGTTTTCTTCTTAGCCTTGGATGCGTCGAAGTATATGTCGTCCTCAAAACCTTGAGCCCATGAGGACGGAGCTGTGGCAGCAAATGCGATGGCTGCGAGTATGAGACTGGTTAGCTTCATAAGTATCAGAGAGTTTACTTATTGTTATGCCGTTATTTGAAGAGAGTTTAATGTTAGCCTTAATTGGAGAGGTATTCCTCCCCGGTTACAAAGATACGCAATTTTTCCTTTGCTCCGTTGCGCGCGTGTGATTTTATATGTGTAAATAATAAAAATTAACAGGTCGCCCTGTTCGGACGCCTGTTAATCTATAGGTTTGATAAGTAGTTTTTCTTATGTCTTAAGTATGTTGGTCGAGCCTTTCATCGCTCACTCTTTTACCGGACGCATGTCATAGCTGAAGATTGCGATTGAGAAGCCCCAATAGATGAAGGCGAGCGAAGTGAGGAAGCTGACCATCATCATGTCGCCTACCCAGCCGGCCTGCAGCAGGAAGAATGCGATCATGATCAGTAGTATTCCGTTCACAAGGTAGAGCCACCAGTATTTATGGCCTGAGTCGCTGTTGTGTACTGCCGAACATATAGCGCTTATGCCCCAGAATAGGAATATCATCGCTACAAAGTAGGGGAACACGGCCTCGGAGATAATGATGCTTTGTACCATCAGGAAGCCGATAAACATATCTATTACGCCTCCGACTATCCACCATCCCCAGCCTTTACCTCTGTTAGGCCCGGCAGCTGCGCACAGTTGCACTATGCCTGCGAGGACGAGGAGCCATCCGAATATCTGTGAAGCGACTGCGTATGCCGGTGCGGGCCAGAACCAATAGGCAAATCCGCATATCACCATAAGGATGCCGACTAATAATACGACCCACCAGGCTTTGCTGCGGCCGAAATAATGAAGGTTGCCGAGAGATTTCATAATTTTGAATTTTGGTTATATGTGTGTTGTTTGATGATATAACAGAGATTGGGTGGAAAATGTTGATGGGTGTCTGAGGTGAATAATTGAGAAAAATTTCTTGTGTCCTGCCATGAAACTTGGTCGTTTGGCATCGAAAACCGGCTTATGTGAAATTGGAGTGGGCTTCTGGTCTCATTTTTTTTGATGCGTGGATCGATAGCTAAGCGAGATGCTTGGGATAGCGCTGTTGGCTGAGTCGTAAATTTAGCCTTGATTTTTCTTTTGATCGTAATTGCCTGTATAGTAGAATGATGGCGACTACGGATGGTTTGCGGAATGATTGTGGATTGTTAAAGGATATTAAAATAATGCATTTTCTTGGTAAAATATTTGGTGGGGGA
>CAYWWE010000092.1:0-9139 GCA_964461785.1 uncultured Bacteroides sp. | reverse complement strand
GTGCCCGGACCCGGGCTCGAACCGGGATGGATCGCTCCAACGGTGTTTGAGACCGTCGCGTCTGCCAATTCCGCCATCCGGGCTGGTTGCTTCCGGCGGTGTTTGATTTGGCAAAATTAGTCATTTTTTCCGTAATTCACCCCTCCAACTGTCTTTTTAGCCCAAAATTTTTTAATTTTGCGCTTTGAGCGAGCACTCATCGCTCTTATCAGTTGCCATGAGATCAAGAGTCGCTTTAAGCAAGTTCTCCATATTCGTTACTCTCGGAGTATGCGTGATGCTAACGATAGCCTTATGGGCCACGGCGGGGACATACAAGTGTCTGCTTCTTGCCCTTGTATTCGGACTCCTTCTGCTCACTGCCGGGCTATACGGGCCTTTGGCCATCGAGGCTGATGAGCGGCAGATTAAGCTCCGTTCTTTTCTGCGCTCCCACACCATCCCGATGAGCGACATTGCGTCTGTCGAGACCATGCACCCCACCATGGGAGCCCTCCGGATCCTTGGATCGGGAGGCTTCATGGGCTATTGGGGACTATTCCGTGAAGGTGACATAGGAACCTACCGGGCATTCTACGGCCGGGCCTCCGACTGCTTTCTGCTCACGCTTCGCGATGGCAAGAGATATATGCTCGGATGTAAGGATCCCGATGCTATGATCGCCTACATAAAGCACGGCAGATCGCGTTGAGTATATAACAGCAAGGCAGACAACCCCGTCGACGAGGAAGTCTGCCGCTAATTTTTTCTGCCGGATCAATCATCCGATTGACCGGCTCACTTCACACAGTCAGAGCTGCAAGGCTCTCACGCGCAGGAATGATCAGCTGCGCTGCCACATCGGTATCACCGAAAAGATCGGCTACGGTGAGCCAGATGATCAGGAGGATGATGAGCACGAGTACACCGATAACCAGCCAGGCCGGAGTGCGTGATTTCTTCTTGTTTTCCATAATGTGAGAATTTTCGGATGAATAATATATAAACCAGTTTGCGTTGAATAATGGCCCCTTAAAGGCTCATTTGTCTTTTAAACGCGACAGGTGTCTGCAATGTTCTGTAGTGGCGGATAATTTTGTCATTTCATCCCGGTGATGCCGATTATTCACGGAAATCGATGACAATTCCTGCCACATTCATTATCTTTGCAAACCCTCTCCCATCAAGGAGATAAATCGTCATGAAACAATAAAATGAGATATTCAGTTCCAATCATCCTCTCGCTCACGCTCCTCGTGGCCTCCACAGGATGCAGCCGGGAGGAAGACGACCTTATCACAACGCCTACCGCTACGAGCACCACCGTGGCCGGAATCATACGGACTCCTGACGGCACTCCCCTGCCCGATCTACCGGTAAGCGTAGATTATGTCTCGTCATCCATCTTCGGCACCGTTATTAAACACAAGGCCAAAGCAAAGACCGACAGAAGCGGCTGCTACAAGCTATTCTTCGAGATAGGCAGAGACGTGGCAGACGGAGATATAACGAAGAACTATACTCTAAGCATCGATCTGGGCAGTCTCTCGGCCGAGAAATATCTCATCCCATTCTCCGACTCAAAATATGAGCAGCACATAGACACCCGGGAAGCGGAGGGAAAATCCTTTGCATGCAAACTCACCGTTCCCCGTAGGAAAGATATCACAGTATCGGTCGTAAATAACGGCATTCCGCTCGAAAAGGGAGAATATGCGGTCGGAAATCGGTTTACCTACGGCTCTGAAGATCTGAACTATAAACACGAGGAGCAACCGATTGAGCTCACTCAGTCAACCCCTATCGACCTGAAGCAAAACGCCGCGACCTCAGTAGCCATCCCCTGCGGCATCGGAATAAGCTGCAGCATCGGACTTCTCTATCTCGGCAATCGCGAGGACATCTATTATGTAACCGGGCTCAACGCAAGCGACATAAAAACGATCGTCGCAACCGAGTCTTCCAACGAACCCATCACACTGACCTATCGCACTCCAGACACTATCAGATAATATGTCGGCCTCCTGACGAACGCGATGGCGCGCTCATCAGGAGGCCGGATCTTTTTTGTGTGTGATTTTTATAGTAATCTATCCTATACTTATTTCATGTCGAGATAGTTGAGCTTGTCCATATCGCCATAGTCGAGATTCTCGCCACCCATGCCCCAGATAAACATATAGTTTGAAGTGCCGGCAGCGGCGTGGATCGACCACTCGGGCGACATAACGGCCTGCTCGTTGTGGAGCCAGATCAGGCGCTCTTCCTGAGGCTGCCCCATAAGATGGCAGATGGCATTGCCTTCGGGCACATTAAAGTAGAAATATGCCTCGACGCGGCGGTCGTGGGTGTGAGCCGGCATAGTGTTCCATACCGAGCCGGGCATCAGCTCGGTCAGACCCATCTGAAGCTGACAGGGGCCCTCCTGAAGCACGTTTGCCACAATGAGCTGATTGATGACACGGTCGTTGCTATCCTCCATCTTGCCGGCGGCAAAGCTGTTGGCCTTGATCGAGCCCTTGCGGCCGTCGATGGTCACGAGCTGGGTCTTGTATGAAGTGTGAGCCGGAGTGGAGTTGAGATAAAACCGTGCGGGATTGGATGAATCTTTCGAGCGGAAGGTGACATTCCTGTTGCCACGACCCACATAGAGGGCATCCTTGAAATGAAGCTCATAATCCTTACCGTCGACCGACACAATGCCGTCGCCGCCTACATTGATCACTCCGAGCTCGCGGCGCTCAAGAAAATATTCGGCCTTGAGAGGATCGATGGTCTCGAGGGTCATGACCTTGTTGACAGGCACCACTCCACCGAATATCAGCCGGTCGTAGAGCGAATATGTAAGGTTGATATGATCCTCCTCCATCACCTTCTCCATCATGAAGTGGGAGCGGAGCTGATCGGTGTCATATTTCTTTGCGTCGTCTGGATGACAGGCGCGCTGGATGGAGTAGGAGGTCTGGGCAGCAGCGCCGAGCGATAGAGCCGCCAGAGCTATGCTGAGAATAGTTTTTTTCATTTTCTAACTTGTGAGATGATTGACAAAGATGAGCGGCAGCGCTCGGTGACATACTCCCAGTCGGCGGCTGCAACCCGGTCGGCAGGGAACAGTTTCGACCCCATCCCGACACAGAACACTCCGGCACGGAACCATGCAGTGAGATTCTCTTCGGTGGGCTCCACTCCACCCGTCACCATGATCTTGCTCCAGGGCATCGGGGCGAGCAGACCTTTGACAAATTTCGGGCCGAGCACATCGCCGGGAAACACCTTGCACAGATCGCACCCGGTTTCCTGAGCGTTGCCGATCTCCGTCACAGTGCCGCAGCCGGGGGTGTAGGCCACACCGCGGCGGTTGCACACCTTCGACACCTCGGGGTTGAACATCGGACCCACCACAAAGCAGGCGCCAAGCTGGATATAAAGTGCTGCCGTGGCCGGATCTACAACCGAACCAACACCTACAGCCATATCGGGACATTCCACAGCGGCAAACTTGACTACCGCCTCAAACACTTCGTGGGCAAAATCGCCACGGTTGGTGAACTCGAAGGCGCGGACTCCGCCCTCATAGCATGCCTTGACGACATTACAGGCCACCTCAGCATCCTTGTGATAAAACACGGGCACCATCGGTGCTTCCTTCATCTTGCCTAACACGGCGAGCTTATCAAATCGTGCCATAATACTCTGATGCCTTTATCGCTGGACGCGTCCGTTGGCCGATCCCCCTGCGAGAGCCTCGACCTCGGCTGTTGTTACGAGATTGAAATCGCCCGGAATGGTCTGCTTGAGAGCGGAAGCAGCCACAGCAAACTCAAGAGCCTCCCCCTGAGTGGGCATAGTCAGGAGACCGTGGATCAGACCGCCGGAGAATGAATCGCCGCCTCCGACGCGGTCGATGATGGGATTGATGTCGTAGCGGCGGCTCTCATAAAACTCCTTGCCATCGTAGATCATTGCCTTCCAGCCGTTGTGGGTAGCCGAATATGACTCGCGGAGAGTGGAGGCAACATATCTGAAGCCAAACTCCTCGGCCATTGCGCGGAAAATCTCCTTATACCCCTCGGCTTCGGTGTTGCCACCCTCCACATCGGCAGCCGGCTTGAATCCGAGGCAGAGCTCGGCATCCTCTTCATTGCCTATGCACACGTCGACATATTTCATCAGAGGGCGCATAATGCTCTGGGCTTTCTCCTTTGTCCAGAGTTTCTTGCGGAAGTTAAGGTCGACCGACACTGTCACACCGTGGCGCTTGGCGGCCTCACATGCCAGACGGGTGAGTTCGGCAGCCTTGTCGCTGATGGCGGGAGTGATGCCGCTCCAGTGAAACCAGTCGGCTCCCTCCATGATGGCATCGAAGTCGAAATCCGACGGATCGGCTTCGGCTATAGCCGACCCCGCACGGTCGTAGATCACCTTCGACGGGCGCATCGAAGCACCTGTCTCGCAATAGTAGATACCGACGCGGTTGCCGCCGCGGACAATATAGTCGGTCTTCACGCCATAGCGGCGCAGAGCGTTGACTGCCGCCTGACCTATCTCATGAGTCGGAAGTTTGGACACGAAATAAGCATCGTGACCATAGTTGGCACAGCTCACGGCCACATTGGCCTCGCCGCCGCCCCATATCACATCGAAATTATCTACCTGAACAAGCCGGTTGCAACCTGCAGGCGACAGGCGGAGCATAATCTCGCCAAGTGTTACTATCTTCATAATATTATGATTATTCTGTTTCTTGAATCTTAGTTGAATTAGCCGCGATCATGGCGCGCTCGTTGCGGATGATGTGGACGCGGTTCCACCACACGAGACCCATCGTTGCTACAACGAGTATACCTGCACCTATCCAGCGCAGTCCGTGGGTGAGCTGGAAGATGACCCATGCCAGAGGGCTGCCGGCAAAGTCGAGGCTTCCACCGAGAAATCCCTCAGGGATTGCCACAGCTGCATCTCCAGTCACGGCATATACGTCTTTCGCAGCGAGCGTGAACCATTCCGCAAGATTTGTCACCATATAAAGGCCGAGCACAATTACCACCAGTCCTACTATAAAGGTCTTGAACACATTACCTTTGGTAAACGGCAACACGAGCGGGAAAACATAAAACATGCCCGCGAGCGAGGCCAGTGGGAGGAACTGATTGTCAGGCAGCACAACGGCCAGAAAGAGTGTGACCGGAATGAGAAGGAGCGACACAACCAGAGTGGTGGGATGACCGATAACGAGAGCCGGGCTCATGCCGATGTTAAGACCCTCGGCACCCTTGAATCTGCGGGCGATCAGGCTGCGCGTAGCGTCGCTGATCGGTTTCAGGCCCTCGATAAAGAGCACCGTCACACGCGGGATCAGCTCCATCACGGCTCCCATCTTAATTCCGAGCCCCAGAATATAAGGGATACGGTCTGCTATCTCGCCCCACGAACCGCAGGTAAGACAGCCGATGACCACACCTACCACCACGCCAAGGAACAGAGGCTCGCCGAGCAGCCCGAACTTCTTCTTCATCCCTTCGGCATCTATCTCGAGTTTCTCGATGGCCGGGATCTTGTCGAGCAACTTGTTGATGCCCCAGGCAAACGGAGCGAAGCCGGCGCAGAAAGGCTGCGGAATGGAAATGCCGTCCATATCCTTGTAGAAGCGCTGGAATTTAAGCGCTGTCATATCGGCTATGATCAGTGTGACGATATAGCAGATGATGGCGCCGAAGAATCCCCACGCCAGAGAATCAGAGGCAAAATAGATCACCGCACCGATAAACGCAAAGTGCCAGTAATTCCAGAGGTCGATATTGACAGTGCGGGTGGTCTTGGTCAGGAGCATAAGGATGTTTACTCCGAGACACACCGGGATGATAAATGCCCCGACAGCCGTGTTGTAGGCCACAGAGGCTGCTGCGGGCCATCCCATGTCAAACACATGGAGCTGAAGATGATATATGTCGACAACAGTGTTGAGGGCCGGGCCGAGAGCCGATGTGAGGAGCGCGGTCACTATAGATAGACCCACGAAACCCACACCAACCTTGAGGCCGCTCTTGAGCGCGTCGCCCAACCTGATGCCTATACACACACCGAGCACAGTGAAGATGATAGGCATCATCACCGCTGCACCCAGCCCTATGATATACGAAAATACCTGTTCCATTACTTACTTGGGCTGCTTGCCGATGTAGGCGAGAATACCGCCGTCGACATACAGGATATGACCGTTGACAAAGTCGGATGCATCCGATGCCAGGAACACAGCCGGACCCATCAGATCCTCGGGAGTGCCCCAGCGGGCTGCCGGCGTCTTCGAGATGATGAAAGAGTCGAAAGGATGGCGGCTGCCGTCGGCCTGACGCTCGCGCAGAGGAGCTGTCTGTTCGGTGGCGATGTAGCCCGGTCCGATGCCGTTGCACTGGATGTTGTGCTCGCCATACTCCGAGCAGATATTACGGGTGAGCATTTTAAGGCCACCCTTGGCAGCGGCATAGGCGCTCACCGTCTCGCGGCCAAGCTCGCTCATCATCGAGCAGATATTGATGATCTTGCCGTGGCCCTTGCGGATCATGCCGGGGATCACGGCCTTTGCGCAGATGTATGGAGCTATGAGATCAACATCGACCACACGGCGGAAGTCGGCCACATCCATCTCCTCCATAGGGATACGCTTGATGATGCCGGCGTTGTTCACGAGAATGTCGATCGTGCCTACAGTAGCCTCGATATCGGCCACCATCGCCTTCACGGCGGCTTCGTCAGTCACGTCGCACAAGTAGCCTTTGGCATCGATACCGAGCTCCTTGTATGCTTTGAGTCCGCGGTCAACTGTCTCCTGACGCGAGCAGTTGAAAACTATTTTGGCACCAGCCTCGGCAAATGCCTGGGCAATGGCCAGTCCTATTCCGTAGGCGGCTCCGGTGACGAGCGCCACCTTGCCTTCGAGTGAGAAGTTTACCATTTTTTATCCGGATATTGCAATTATTATTTTTTACTTCATCAGTGCAGGAAAATCATTTCGACACGGTCACTACAAGTGGGGTCTTCACCCGGCGCGACAGATCTTCGAGAGTATTGATCCAGCTGTCGAAACTCATGATACGCCCCTTGTTCCACGAGGAGCCCCAGTAGTAGTCATACTCATCGCCCTCAGCGTAGGGAGCAACGGTGAGCGCATGGCCTGCAGCCGAGCCCTTGACACCATCAAGAGGCATATATTTTGTCGCCACACCCTCAGCTGTCGGGTTGACAACGCCCACAAAGATCCGTCCCACTCCTCTGCCGTTGGGAGATGTGGTGGGATCATTGAAGGCCACATAGTCCTTGCCGAGCACATACTCCGTCTCCGCCGGTTTATGCACAGCCACTCCGGCCGCAATTGAATCAGCGTCGAAGCCTTTGAAGCGGCACACGGTGTGATTGAACGGGGTTCCGGCATCAAGAGTGATCAGGCGTGTCTCCTCTCCGCCGCCATAACGGTAAATCAGTTCTATTGTGGTGCGCAGGGGGCCATTGTCAAGTATCCTCCACTCCGAGAAAGCCCCCGGAAAGATAAGGCTACCGTCGCGACCTACCGGGGCTGTGGCTCCTCCGCCAAGAGTGGGACCCACATCATACACGTCCATGCCGTCGCCATGATCCACATGATATGAAACTTTCTGGACGAGCTCCTTGAAGTAGCGTTCCGGCACCACCGGGCGCGTTGTCGACTTGGTGAAGACATCATATCCGAAGGCAGATCCGCCCGACTCGCCGAACGCCGGGCCATAGGCACGGTAAGCGCCGAAATCGTTCTCCCACGCAATATCGTCGACCCTCTCAGGATAGAAAGCGGCGTATACACGCTCATCAACAGCGGCCGGTCTACCTGCCCCTACAGTATAAGTCACGGTGGCCGACGGAGCGACCGACGCGGGAAACACAACCTTGCCGTCATAGGTAAGCTGCCACGGTATCTCGCCTCCGTGGGGATCGGTGATCACAAATGGAGCTGCGGGAAGCAATGATGCCTCTACCTCCACCATCTCTGTCCGTGGCTGAGGGAGAGGATTGGCTATGGCTATGCTTGCAGCCGGTGTGCCGGCCCAGACTAAAGGCGAGACAAGCACAGCGGCCGATGCGAAAGCTGAATAAAGATAATGATTGGTCATGATATCCGAGATTCAGGGGCTACGGGAGCCTGAAGCGTATGAATTATGGTACAAAATTATTCAACGCCCCGAAATATCCCTGCATCAAATCGTCCATAACTGTATGTAAAAAAGTCCAGCCGGCGATATCTGGCAGTATATCAGGCAATATGGATAAGATGTCGGGATGGCTGCCCGCTACTTGTCACACCTGTCGGACAGGGGGCAACCGTCGCAACCCGACGGCTTCCTGCCTGAGCATGACTCATCGGCAGCCCCATTTTTCCGGCCGGATCCGCAGGAGCATCCGCGCCCCTTGCGCCGCGCGGAAACAGAGCCCACCGCACGCCACACACACAGCGCCACAATGACCCCTACCACTATCCATTGAATTGCGGTCTCGCTCATAGCGCCTCGATGAGTGGAAGGATGCGGTCCAGCTCCTGCTCGAAATTCGGAGTGAGCACTCCCTTGCCCCTCACCGCCACAAGTTCGTCAAGAGGCCAGAATCTCACCTCGTCTACCTCGTCAGGATCGGGCTTGAGCGCCAGCGATTCGGGATCGGCAAAAAGGACGTGCACATTCACGAGCTCGCGTTCACGCTCGCTGCGCCACTCATAGCGGCACAGAGTCGCCGCTCCCGAGGCATCTACCCCGAGCTCCTCGCGTGCCTCGCGCAGCAACGCGTCAGCCACCGTCTCACCATAATCAACATGGCCGCCCACGGCCGTGTCCCACCGCCCGGGTTGAATATCCTTGCTCATCGAGCGGCGCTGAAGCAGGATCGCGTTGCGTCCGGGATCAAGGATGTGAAGATGCACCACCGGGTGCATCAGCATACTCTTTCCGTCGTGACACTCGCCGCGGGTTGCGCTGCCGGTAACCCGCCCATCACTGTCTACCACCGGGAATAACTCTGTCCTGAATGTCTTTGGCATAGGTCTTGTCAATCTTATCCCGCAAAGTTACTACAAAAATCAGAATTCTGACAAGAGCGCCTTGATATACCATACATCGATCTTCATCTTCAGAATACAATA
>CAYWWE010000091.1:0-9271 GCA_964461785.1 uncultured Bacteroides sp. | reverse complement strand
TGTAAGCAGCCGAACGCCGGCAGCGATAAAACGTTGCAAAATTACACAATATAATTACACTATTGCTATTCCAAGATGTAAAAGCCACCTTAATCCTTAATTTAATTACGATTGAGTTACTTTTTTCGCTTCTTTTCACTACCTTTGTGATGATATTTCTATAAATGAAATATTGTTCTGATATTCGGACTTACCCAATTTTGGTCATGATAACTTCTCAATCAAACACCACTGTCACCATATCATTTGCAACTTCCGATACCGGAAATTGGGTCAGGTTGGTAAGTACGGAACAGCAAAATGTCTGCAACGGAAAATATGAGGGTCTGAATATCTGCATCGACTTAACAAGGAATCTTACCAGGAATAATCTGACACCGGTTCACCTCGTGACGCTGGCCTGTCTTATCCAGACTATCAGAAAACAAGGACTATCAGGACATATTCAGGCTAATGAGGACATAATCTCATACCTGCGTGATGATCTGCATCTCAACGAATATTTCTCCTCAGAGATAGCCCATATTAAAAGCGAAAGCCACTACAATCTTAATCTTTGGAAGGTATCCAACGAACACGCGCTCATGTATAGCCAACATGTTGCTGACTATCTTAAACGGACATATTTTGACGGGCTTGATCTTTCCACTCTCAAGGTTGTTTTGGATGAGTTATATGCCAATATAGCAGATCATTCCGAATCAAATGGTATTGCCTATTCATTTATCAGGTATGACGAGAATAAACATCTGATCCGGATTGCATTCTGCGATTTCGGCATAGGCATTAAATCCTCTCTTCTCAAAGGAGGCAACAATATTAAGAGCGAATTTATCAGAACTGCCACAATGAAGGGTGTCACGGCAGGAAGCAACACCCATAACAGAGGCTTTGGACTCGATACTGTGGTCAGCAGTCTCTCGGGATCAGACTGTGCCATAAAGATCCTAAGCGGAAACGAACTTTTTATCTCCAATGGGGACGGAAATAATCAGCGTACATGGCTGACAGATTTTAATTTCGCGGGCACCCTGATATATTTTGATATGCCCATATCCTCTTTTGAAGAAGTCGATTACATGGATAATTTTGAACTTTAAACTTCATTTCACTCAAATGACCACCTTCATAATAAAAGATTATATTGACCGGTATAATGATTATTCAAAGGCCGGAGATGCCTTTTATTCCGATGCCTCGCCGATGATTGCCCAAGGTTCGGTAATCGGGTTTGACATGAAAGGACTTGACGCAGTATCGACTGTGTTTCTCAACGCAAGTTTCGGCCATCTGATTGACGAATTCGGCATAGAGCGAGTTAAGAAATCACTTAAGTTTTCAAATCTGCTCAGGTCCCAGGCCGAACGGATAAAAAAATACTTCATTGACTACAACGCACTTGCATAAACCCATGCGCATGATTCATTCTTTGGCGGCTATTGCTATGGCAGCGACCGCTTACGCGGCTGATGTCGCGCCCGACACCTCGGCCTATGTCAACACTATGCGTATCGAGCCGGGATTGACCCGCGAAGCGCTTGCAGCCAAGGCGGCTCATGTAGTCCCGACCCCGCAGCAGCTCGCCGCACTCGACGATGGCTACATTGCCTTCATCCACTTCGGACCCAACACATTTACCCGCCGCGAATGGGGCACAGGCATGGAAGATCCTGCGGTGTTCGCGCCAACAGGGCTCGACACCGACCAGTGGGTAAAGGCTATGAAGGATGCCGGGATGACCAAGGTGGTGCTCACAGCCAAGCACCACGACGGTTTTGTGATCTGGCAGAGCAGGTATACCGACCACGGCATCATGAGCTCTCCGTTTATGGAAGGTAAGGGCGACATAATGAAGAGTCTGGCCGAGTCATGCCGAAAGTATGGCATGAAACTCGGTGTATATATCTCTCCGGCCGATCTTTATCAGATCGAGAGCCCTGACGGACTCTATGGCAACCTCTCGCCTAAGACCACCCGCACCATCCCGCGTCAGGTCGAAGGCCGTCCGTTTGAGTCGGACATCACATTCGCGTTTGAGGGGATCGACGACTATAACGAATACTTTCTCAATCAGCTCTATGAGCTGCTGACCGAATACGGGCCGATCCACGAGGTGTGGTTTGACGGCGCCCACCCCAAGAGCAAGGGTGGCCAGACCTATAATTACTCGGCCTGGCGCAAGCTCATCCGCACACTCGCCCCGGAGGCCGTGATCTTCGGTCGCGAGGATATCAGGTGGGGAGGCAATGAGTCGGGCGCAACCCGTCCGGCAGAGCGCAATGTCGTGGGATATCCCCACAATCCCGACACCGCCACGGTGTTTGCCGATATGACGGCCATTGATCTCGGCAGTCTCGACGCACTCTCTCAGGCCGCATATCTCCACTATCAGCCTGCGGAGATCGACACCTCGATCCGCGAAGGATGGTTCTATCGCGACGAGGAGAATCAGCGCAGTCGGTCGGCCGACGACATCTTTGACATATATGAGCGCACCATCGGCGGCAACTCGGTCTTCATTCTCAATATTCCGCCCGATCGCTCCGGTCACTTCTCAGAAAGAGATGTCAATGCGCTGGCAGATGCGGGGCAACGCATCCGCGACACCTACGGCTCCGATCTGCTCGCCGGATCAGACCGCGCTACCGCTCTTGCCGACAATGACATCCACACCTTTATAGCGGCCTCGGAGCCTGTAGTGATCAGTCTCCCGACACCCATCACCATCAACCGCGTGGCAGTGCGGGAGCCCATCGCCGACCGCGGCGAGCGCATCGACAGCCTCATACTCGAAGCGTGGACCGACGGTGCATGGCACACCGTGGCCACTGCCCCCAACGTCGGATTCCGCCGGATCCTCCGCTTCCCCGACGTGACGACCGACCGCCTGCGCATTCGCGTAGAGAGCTCCCGACTCGAGCCATACATAGCTGATATCTCGGGGCATTTCTACGCTGCGCGTCCGGCCCGTCTCGTCGCCTCACGTTCGCTCGACGGAATGGTCACCATCAGCCCCGCACCCGACAACTTCGGATGGAAACGAGTGCCCGGCGCCGCTCCCCTACCCCACGGAACGGAGATCCACTACACCCTCGACGGTTCTGTGCCGACGGCCTCCTCTCCGCTCTACACCGCTCCTTTCAGGGCCGACAACGCCGTCCTGAAAGCTGTTGCAATTCTTCACGGCGAGCCCGGACCGGTGCTTGACACCCGGCTCGGCTATGTCAAGAGCCACTGGAAGACGCTCGGAGCCACAAGCTCGGCCTCAGGCCATCCGGCAACCGCAGCCATTGACGCCGACCCGGCAACCGCCTGGACGAGCGACGGCGGCGAGGCCGATCCCACCCTCTCGCTCGATCTCGGCCAGCCTCTCCATATCTCAGGCATTATATATACTCCGGTTTCATCAGGCTCCGATGGCATGATAGCCCGGGCCTTGATCGAGACAAGCACCGACGGCTCTACATGGATCAAGGCAGGCGAATGGGACTTCGGCAACCTCGTCAACGATCCCACACCGCGCGAATACCGGCTCCCGACCCCGGTCGACGCCCGCTATCTCCGCGTCACCACCGCGTCGACCACCTCCGGCACCCCCGTCTCCTCCATCGCCGAAATCGACATCTTCTGACCCTCTCCACATCCCACTCCCATCTGAGCGCGGGGGATAATCGGCTCCAACAGCCGCTTATCCCCCGCCCCTGTAAGTAGTCTGATTCACACCTCTATCTGTGATTCATCACTAAATAGTTCACGGATCTATCAAAACTTTATTGTAAAGTATATCCTCTATTGAGGAGCGAGGATTGAATTTTGCTTTATCTACTGGCTTGGGGATTCCATCCAAACTTCCGTTCTCGGTATATTGCCAGATGGTGTAAACACCTTTGCCTTTAATCTTAGGAGCTTTATTACCATATCTTCCTATATATAAAGGATATGACGGATAAAATCCTCCACAAAGTTCGTTATACGAGCGATTAGTAGCATATATCATTGGTCGAACACCATAATATTTTCGCACAAGCCCGATAAAAACATTCAGGCTATCACGCATTTCTTTTGCAGAATGTTTATCGGAGGTCTCCACATCTACCATTGGAATAAGGTCTTGTTCTTTCAAATCAACAGTTCGCCTGAAATTTGCAAATTGGTCGTGTGCACTACTCGTCATCCTGAAGAAATGATAACTGCCAACCTTATAACCGGCGCTCTTTGCCCCTTCAATATTTGTCTTATACCGTTTGTCAACATGGGTAGCACCCTCGGTAGCCTTGATATATACAAATAACAACGGCGTTGAAGCAACTTTCTCCCAGTCAATAATACCATTGTGATGAGACACATCAATCCCATAGTTACCAGAAGGTTTTATTTCTACAATCGGGTCTGAGACAGATTTGGTTCCGATCGAATTTGAATCCTGAGTTGAACACGATAGTACCGATAAACTTAGTATTATCAACAGAACATGTCTAACCATTTGAACTATATTTTTTGAATTGTGCCCATGTCGGGCAAACGAGTATAATAAGCATTGGGAATAAACGCCGCGAACGGGTTTATTCCCAATGCTTTTTGTTAGATGAGCCGCGAGTGGGACTCGAACCCACGACCTTTTCGTTACGAATGAAATTTAAATATGAAGTTTATCCCCTTATTTTCTGATACTTATACAAATTCATCAGCTTCCTTACGCACGGAATCAGCACGGACACACGGTTTTTATATTAACTTTCATTAACAACCGCATTTGGAGAAATAAAAAATCGGTCATACTTTTGCCTCCGGGTTTAGGACGGAGAAGAAATAACGGCGACATAAAACCTCGCTGAATCCGAAAGCCTCACACTCCCGTCCTAACCCCTACACCCAAAAGTGTGGGGCTTTCTTTTTTTTGGCGCAAGCCGCTTTTGCATCGTTCGGGATAATCGACGACAGGGTGCAATCGTAAAACTCGGAACTGGGGGAGCTGCCAAACCGAGCTGTGAGACGAAAGGTGAACGCAGGGCAGGACGGATGTTTCGTCAATTCACCAAGCGAGAGCTATCATCGGCTATCTCGCCCCGAAATGAAGCGAACGACCGATAGGCCGTTAATGTATTCTGAGGGTTGTCAGTCCGGAGTGCGTATCTCCTAAAGGGCAGACTATACCCTCACTTCGCTCACTCCCTCAATCCGTTAATAATAATATTTATAAATATGTGCCTTTTTCTTTTTTGCTACTTTTTTCTTTTTGACCTTACGCTCGGCTCATTGAAGACTGGAGAGCAGTTGACGGGAGCAGATGTCGACAACTCACCCTTGCGATATTAATTAATCAGCTCGCATTTAGGGATTGCACATGGACTTAAGATAGTTTATCACCGCTTGGATCTTTGCCGTAGTATGCACATCATCTGTCGCTACCTTAATCTCCTCGAGCAGCGCGATAGCCTCTTCGTGCGTCGTACATTTACGCAACCCCCGGGGTCGGGACTTACGATAGGTCTTGTTAAGCACATCGATAGCAGCCTCAGTCTTCAATCCTCTCACATACATCAGCTCCTTGATATGCCCGGCCATGTCAACGTCGGCTTTGGTGAAACGGCGCTGACCCGATGGAAGCCTGTTCGGATTGAACATAGGAAACACTTCCTCCCACCAACGCAGAGTCGAGGCCGGGACGTCAAGCAGCTCGGCCACTTCCTGTATGCGATATAGATGCTTTGTTGCCGACATCATTCCTTGGATTTTGGGGCGTTCTCGCTAAAGTGGAGTGCTAATTGCCCAGATGAATTGACACTAAGTAACACCGTCAACGTACTCGTTTTGCCGATATACAGCGTAGGGCAACTCGCATCTTGCAAAAGCGGCGGATAGCCCTGTTCTGCAATTGACTTTGACAGATCCGCAACTTGAGAATTTGGCCGGTTGCCATAAGTATCAAATTCTACCTCCTTCAATTTGCCATCGCTAAAATAGCATGTCACTTCATCCCATTTCACCCCCATAAAGTCAACATTTTGCTTTACCGTAATATACGAATCAAACCAACCGCTTTGTACCTTCAGGCCACGATCTTTCAGACTCTTGGCAACAGTCGATTTGCTCTGATTCATTCGCAACCCCCAGACTTCATCGCCCCATTTTGTCTCATCATCCGACGAGCACGAAGCTACCGACATAATAGCCAGAACAATCAAAGTAAGAGATATTAGCTTTCTCATCATAATGTTTCCCTTTAAATTATTGTAGGTATCCATTTGAATTTAGTATATTTGCAGCATGAACCTTATCTCAAAGAAAAATATAAAGAGATAAGCGACACTATGAAAGCCAGAATACTTATCACGATACTTGTACGTTTGCTGATTCGGTCAAGCCCCCTATCCGCCTCAGCTTTCTCAATCCTTTCAAGCTCCATCCTTGCATTATCGAGGTGTGCTCCGACTTTCGACTTTCTGACATCAAATATTGAATCAAGAGAAGCAAAAACCACTATTTCATTTTTTTTGAGATATTCCCGGATGCTGTGCCAACGTTCTCCCGCAATGCCTCTCAATTTACGAGTCGTTGGCTTTGGTTCGCTGGAAAGGAAAGAAAGAACATTTATAAGAGTTTCGTAATAATCTTTTTCCATGATTGATTGGTTTGACAATTTGAGCGTTTATTTGAAGCCATTGATAGTGATAGCAATAGCTCTTACCGTTGTTGGAGGCGCCCATGTCGTTTCGGTGATTTCCGTATGCATCTCCGACATGAGATCGGGCAAGAAACGGACAATCGCAAATATAGCCTTCTATGTTTTAACGCTCTCTTTACTGTATGCTATTATCGTATGGGTTTTCAGCCAAAAATAACATTACCGTGATAGTCAATTCGTCTTGCCTCCGTCTTTAAGCGCGGGGCCGAGCCATGCAAAGAGTAAGAATATTATCAATAAGAATGTCATATTTTGTTGGCGTTGTTTTTATTATACAAGAGAAGTCGCATTACAGCCATCACTTGTCAAATAGAATATCGGCCAGCGATTTCTTTTCCTCATCACTCAGGTCATCCGAAACCTCCAGCAGCACGCCTTGCAGATACTGGAACAGAGTCTCCTTTGTCCGCCTGACCACGCCTCTCTGCTGATGGACGGAGCCGACCACTTCTGAGATGCTTACTATTGTATCGGTGTCAATGCTGAACGGCTTATATGCCGGATTGTCGGAGGCAACCTTGATGTTGGAATTGCCGACAGACAGCACACGCTTCAACAGAGCGTTATCCTGCGTCTGTATCACATAAACACGCCCTATCCTAATATCATCCTTGTTATAAAGCCGTCGGCAAGCTACCGCATCATTCTCAAAATATGTGGGCTCCATTGAGTCGCCTTTAACATCGATCATATAGTCATAGGGCGGAAGACAGCTTATCATTGGCTCCATTTCTATTTCATCAGACATCACCGGCGGAATATCACCACCCAGAATCCCGGCTTCAACAATTGCGGGATAATGTGGGATTGTGTCTTTTGCCGGTTTCTCCATACGCCCCTCGCCGGTGAGCAGCCAGTCTTCATTTATGTAGTCGGAGTATGCTCTCGCAAAGCGTTTGAGGAAACCGATGGTAAATTTCATCGGCTTGCCTTGTAGAGCTTCTGACACACGCGCTTTACCCATGCCAAGCGCATCGGCAATATCCTGCTGCTTATGCACCTTGCCATTATCTTTCAGATAGTCAATAGCTTGCTGTAATCTATTAAACGCCTGTTCCATTTCCAAGTGTTAACAATATATAATCATGGAACTTTTGTTCCATGATTTCTTGCATAGAACATTTGTTCTATTTATCTTTGCACCCATAATCAATTAAACAACGATGTATGAAAATAACTATCGAAATCGAAACCGACCACAACCTGACTTCTTTTGCGGTCAAGAACCAAAAGCCCGAAGATGTCGCCACAATAAAAAGAGTTGCCGAATGGGTCGCTGATTTTGTATCAAGCCTGCCTGAAAAGCCGGAGGCTCCCAAATGTGACGAGTACGGAAACCTATTACTTCTCGATTAAAACCGTATAAGCAATGTATAGCTCGGACTTCCACACGAATGAGGTCGTTGAAACTTGTTTAACCGACCAATTCATGGAAGCAATTTCACTCATCCATTTGTCGAGTGCAAGGTTAAAATCAAACGCGTTATCGCTTCTTTGAGGGAAGCACCGGGTTTCGAGTTTCTGAATGGGTTTACTCATAACAAACTATGATTTAATTGACTTTGAGTTAGCACCACAAAGGTAAGCAAAATAATCAAGCAAACAAACATTAAAAATGAATAATAACGTGCCAGCAAAGGTAAAACCGCGCAGACAAATATTGCGTGGACTTGGAATTGGCGAAAGTTGGTCGTTTCCCCTTACACAGATGATGTCGGTGCGTTCTGACTGCTACCGTTACGGTATGGAGTGGGGAAAGGAGTTTTCCTCTAAAACCAACCGCGAGGAAAGAGTTATAACCGTTACAAGAACCGCATGAAGCCATGAACGCATTAGTAAACATTGCCGCAGAGCAGACAATGAGCAGCCTGCAGATAGCAGAATTGACAGGTAAGCGCCACGATGCAATCCTCCGCGATGTTAGAAACTTATTAGAGCAAGGAGTCAACGCCCACAATTTTGTGGAGGTTGAATATATGGATAAAAAAGGAGAGTCAAGACCATGCTTTCAACTCACCAAGACAGGGTGCTTAATCCTCGCAAGTGGCTACAACGCTTTGCTCCGAGAGAAAATCATCAACCGATGGATTGAATTAGAGACCGCCAACCAACCTAAGGTGCCGACCTCATTCCGCGAAGCCTTGTTGCTTGCTGCTGCTCAACAAGAGCAGATAGAGCAACAGCAGCTGTTGTTAGCAGAAAAGGATGCCACAATTAAGGCTGACGCACCCAAAGTGATGTTTGCAAATGCTATTATTTCATCAAACACATCTTGCCTAATCGGTGAGCTTGCAAAGATACTCACTCAAAACGGATACGAGATTGGTCAAAACCGCCTCTTTGAGTGGCTACGTCAGAATGGCTACCTCGGCAAATATGGTGAACGGAGAAATATTCCTAATCAACAATACGTCGAGCAAGGTTTATTTGAACTAAAGAAAGGCGTCCGCTCCGGCAATGACGGAGTAATGCACACTACGGTAACTCCAAAAGTCACCGCAAAAGGTCAGCAGTATTTCATTAATAAATTTCTCTCCCGATGAAATGGCAATACCGCACCATCATCGCCGCCAACAGCCTTGAACT
>CAYWWE010000090.1:0-9367 GCA_964461785.1 uncultured Bacteroides sp. | reverse complement strand
GTCTGACTCGTCAGAATTTGGTGGGATCGCGTTTTTTGCTTACCTTTGCGGCGTGGAAAAATTTGGCTGCTTGCAACCACAATAAAAAATGCTAAAACTGCACCGGGCCGTCGAGCCTCCGGGCGATTCACAACAGCGCTGTTCCCCGCCCCTCCGGCCCATCCGCTTTTAGCATCTTCTATTCCACATTTATATATTAATAATATAACCGATAGAAGATGAATTACCTTTTCACATCCGAATCAGTGTCTGAAGGCCATCCCGACAAGGTGGCCGACCGTATTTCCGACGCCATCCTCGACGCTTTCCTCGCCCACGATCCATCATCGAAAGTGGCTTGCGAGACTCTCGTCACCACAGGTCAGGTCGTTGTGGCCGGCGAGGTGAAATCCAACGCATATATCGACATCCCCGATGTTGTTCGCGGGGTGATCGACGAGATAGGCTACAACCGCAGCGAGCTCCAGTTTGATGCAGCATCGTGCGGCATTTTCTCGGCCATCCACGAGCAGAGCGGCGATATCAACCGCGGAGTGGAGCGCGACGATCCCGAAGCTCAGGGCGCAGGCGACCAGGGCATGATGTTTGGCTACGCCACTGCCGAGACCGATTCATATATGCCGCTTCCCCTCTATCTCAGCCACCTGCTAATGGAAGAGCTCGCCGCCATACGCCGCGAAGGCAAGCAGATGACATGGGTTGACGCCCACGGACAGACCCGCACATATCTCCGCCCCGACTCAAAGAGTCAGGTGACGGTAGAATATACCCCCGACCATCATCCGGTCGCCGTCCGCACCATCGTGGTCTCAACCCAGCACGACGAATTTATCTCTCCGGCAGGCGAGCTCACCCAGGAGCAGGCCGATGCAGCCATGCAGCGCGAGATTGCCGATGATATCCGCAACGTGCTCCTGCCGCGCGTCAAGGCGCGTCTGCGCCCCGAGGAGGCTGCCCTGATCCCCGACGACGTTGAGCTCCTTGTCAATCCCACCGGAAAATTCGTGATCGGAGGCCCCCACGGCGACACCGGACTGACCGGACGCAAGATCATCGTCGACACCTACGGAGGCCGCGGAGCCCACGGTGGCGGTGCCTTCTCGGGCAAGGATCCGTCGAAAGTTGACCGCTCGGCAGCCTACGCCGCCCGCCACATAGCCAAGAACATCGTGGCCGCCGGCATTGCCCGCGAAGCCCTCGTCGAGGTTGCATACGCCATAGGCCGCGCCGAGCCTGTGAGCCTCTATGTCGACACCAAAGGCACATGCACCATTCCCGGCCTGACCGACGGCGAATTGTCAGAGCGCATCGGCCGTATGTTTGACATGCGCCCGTCGGCCATCGAGAAACGATTTGACCTGCGCAAGCCCATCTATCGCGAGACAGCCGCATACGGTCACATGGGCCGCACGCCGCGCCACACCCTCAAGCGCTTCACCTCACGCTACGAAGGCACCAAAGAAATCGAAGTCGACCTGTTTCCCTGGGAGCGTCTTGACCGTATCGACGACCTCCGAGCCGAGTTCAATCTGCAATAAGCACCCTCAGTGTCTGAATTATTTGGCATTTCGCGCGAAAATACCTACCTTTGTGGACTAAATGCGGAGGGTATTGCCATACCCACGCCAAATCGGCCTCTCAGCACTCTCTGAGGCCGTTTTAATCATGATTTAAAATAGCAACCTTATAATTTAAATGGCAACCTTAGAAAAAATCAGAAGCAAATCGGTGCTTTTGCTTGTCATCATCGGTGTAGGCCTCCTCGCCTTCATCCTCGGTGACTTCTTCACCTCCGGCCGCACCCTCTTCGGCTCCGGCACAACCGTAGCCAAAGTAGACGGCAAGTCTATCGAGATCCATGATTTCCAGAACCGCGTGCAGCAGGCCAGCCAGCAGATCCAGCAGAGCGGTCAGAAAGTTGACGGCGCAGTGCTCCAGCAGCAGGTCCTCAGCCAGATGGTTCAGGAGACCCTTTTCAACAACGAAGCCGAGCGCCTCGGTCTGACTGTGACCGACGCCGAGCTCACCGACGCTCTCGTAGGCTCCGGCTCACAATATGTCGATATGTTTGTCCAGCAGCAGTATGGCCTCTCAAGCGCCGCCCAGCTGCTTGATGTCGTCAACAATCCCTCGAAGTATAACCTCGATGCCGCCACTGCCGCTCAGTTCCAGACTCTCTGGAAAAGCCTCGAAAACCAGATGGCTCAGAGCCTCCTCCAGCAGAAGTTCACCAACCTCTTTGTAGGAACTCTTCAGGCCAACGACCTCGACGCAAAGGCTCTCTATACCGAAAGCGCCAACAACAAGAATGTGGCTTTCGTGTCAAAGAGCTACGCCTCTCTCGCCGACGACGATTATCCCGTGACCGATGAGGATATCCGCGCCGAGTGGGCCAAGCACAAGGAGCTCTACCGCATCACCGAGCCCACACGCGCCATCAGCTACATCGCAGTGCCCATCGCCCCCTCTCAGGAAGACCTGCTCGCCGCCGAGCAGAAGGTTGAGGATGCTCTCGTGGCACTCCGCAGCCAGGCTGCCACCGACGGCATCACTGAGATGTCCGACTTCATCGTCGACCGTCAGAACACCCCCGGCAACCGAATCAGCAACCGCGCCGTCAAGGCCTTCACAGACACCGCCGCTGTAGGCGAAGCTGCTGTAGTGAGCCATATCGGCAACAGCTACACCCTTGCCAAGCTCATCGGCCGCAGTGTCGATGTGGACTCGGTCAACATTGACGTGGCAATGATCCCCGGCACCCGCGCACAGATCGATTCCATCGTCGACGGTCTCAACAACGGCTCGATCGCTTTCGCCACTCTCGCAGCCCAGGGCAATCAGGCCAACGAAGCGATGTGGGTAACCCTCACCGACGCTCAGTTCTCTGAGCTCCGCGCTCCCCTCGGCACCGCCACCTCGGGACGTTACTTCACCCCCGACACCGCAGCCACCATCCAGAACGCCCGCATCTTCCGCGTCAACGAGCGTAAGGCCCCCGTTCAGGTCTACGATCTTGCCGTAGCCACCTTCACCGCCGAGCCCTCGCGCGCTACTGTCAACAGCATCGACTCTGAGCTCCGCACCTACATCGCCCAGAACCCCACAGCCACCGCTTTCAGCGAAAACGCTGCCGCAGCCGGCTACACCACCGTACCGATGCTCGTGACCGCCTCCACCCCCCTCATCGGCAATTATGAGGACACACGCGAAGCCATCGTATGGGCTCTCGATGCCAAGAAAGGCGAGGTGAGCCCCGTCTACGGCGACGAGACCTCGGGCCAGTTCATAGCCGTTGCCCTCGACAACACCTACAACGACTATATCCCCGCCACCGCTCCCCAGATCGAGCCTGCTCTCCGCGCTCAGGCACTCGCCTCAAAGAAGGGCAGCGCACTCATGGCCCAGACCGCCGGCAAGGCAAATGATCTCGCAGGCTATGCCGCCCTCCTCGGTGCCGAGATCGACACCACCACAGTGGCATTCAGCCAGAACAACATCGCCCGCATAGGCATCCGTGAAAGCGGCGTGGCCGGCGCCGTTGCCAACGCTCAGCCCGGCACTCTCGTAGGCCCGGTAGAGGGCAACAACGCTCTCGTGGTGCTCTACGTTTTCGGCAATGATCCTATGGGCCGTCCGTTCAACCTCACCGAGAGCGCCGGCAACTTCGTCCGCCAGCGCGGCGGTTCAGCCCTCTCGCAGATGATCCCCGC
Organism: uncultured Bacteroides sp.; assembly: GCA_964461785.1. Lineage (GTDB taxonomy): Bacteria > Bacteroidota > Bacteroidia > Bacteroidales > Muribaculaceae > Paramuribaculum. The sequence goes on along the minus strand of CAYWWE010000090.1, from coordinate 5,657 downwards.
CATCCTCATGGGCAACAAGAAAGTCGACAACCGCCTCTCTACTTTCTACCGCGACTGAACCAGTTATTGAAGATTATTATAACGACGGCAACCCGATGCACCTCCCCCGCTGAGGGTGATGCAACGGGTTGCCTCATTTTTTCACTCAATGAAATCTATCCGTGAACTATACCGCATAGGAACAGGCCCATCCTCATCCCACACGATGGGCCCACGTCAGGCTGCTACCATATTCGGCGACTCCCATAAGGATGCCGCCGCTTTCCGCGTCACGCTCTACGGCGCACTCGCCGGCACCGGCAAAGGTCACCTCACAGATGTAGCGATCCTCGACACCCTTAATCCCATAGCTCCAACCGAGATCGTGTGGGAGCCCACGATTTTCCTCCCTTTCCACCCCAACGGAATGAAATTCGAAGCTCTCGACGACAAAGGCAACGTGACCGACACCCGCACGATCTACAGCGTCGGCGGAGGACAGATCACCGAGGAAGGCGAGTCGGCCCTCGAGACTCCGGAAGTCTACCCGATGAACCACCTCACCGAGATCATGGAGTGGTGTCAGCAGACCGGACGCACATACTGGGAGTATGTCGAGGAGTGTGAGGGCCCTGAGATATGGGATTACCTTCACGACGTGTGGCAGACAATGCGCGCAGCCGTTGAGCGCGGTCTCGACAGCGAGGGCGTGCTTCCCGGTCCGCTCGGACTCACCCGCCGCGCAGCCCAGTACAATGTGCGCGCGTCCGGCTACAAGACCAATCTCCAGAGCCGCGGCCTCGTATTCAGCTACGCACTGGCCGTGAGCGAAGAAAACGCCTCGGGCGGTGTAATCGTCACCGCGCCCACATGCGGATCATGCGGCGTTGTCCCCGCCGTGCTCTATCATCTCTGGAAGAGCCGCGACTTCTCCGAAGCCCGTATCCTCCGCGCCCTTGCCACCGCCGGACTGATCGGCAATGTGGTCAAGACCAACGCCTCGATTGCAGGCGCCGAAGTAGGTTGTCAGGGCGAGGTCGGTGTGGCCTGCGCCATGGCCGCTGCCGCCGCCAACCAGCTCTTCGGAGGCTCGCCCGCCCAGATCGAATATGCCGCCGAGATGGGACTTGAACATCATCTGGGCATGACCTGCGACCCTGTGTGCGGACTGGTGCAGATCCCGTGTATCGAGCGCAATGCCTATGCCGCCGCCCGCGCCCTCGACTCAAATATCTACTCTACGTTTACCGACGGAGTGCACCGCGTATCGTTTGACCGCGTGGTAGAAGTAATGAAACAGACCGGCCACGATCTGCCGTCGATTTACAAGGAGACCGGCGAAGGCGGCCTGGCCCGCACCTGGGCACCCCGCCCCACAGCCACTCCTGCCAAACCCGTATGATAGAATATATCTCAGGCACACTGACCGTCCTGACCCCGACCTACGCCGTGGTCGAAGCCTCCGGCATAGGCTATCATATCGAGATATCGCTCACCACCTTTGCCGCTCTCGAGCAGACAGGAACCGGGTCGGCCTCCACATTAATGATCCATGAGATCATCCGTGAGGACACTCACGACCTCTTCGGGTTTGCCGAAGAAAACGAGCGCTCGCTGTTCCGCTCTCTCATCAGCGTGAGCGGTGTCGGGGCCAATACTGCCCGGATGATCCTATCGTCGGCCTCGCCTGAAGAACTCGGACAGGTCATTGCCACCGGAGATGCAAAGCGACTTAAAGCCGTCAAAGGCGTCGGCGCAAAGACTGCCGACCGCATCATTGTCGATCTCCGCGACAAGATAAAGACCGGAGCAGGATCCATCGGCGCGGCACCATCCAGCGTTGCCATGCCCCTGCGCTCAGACATCCATGACGAAGCGTTGGCCGCCCTCATGATGCTCGGCTTCCAGCGTCAGGCGAGTGTCAAGGCGCTCAACAAGATCTTCGAGGCCGACCCTCTCGCATCTGTCGAGACAGCCATCAAGCGTGCCTTGTCCATGATGTAACTCTGACTTAACCCATCTATCTTATCCTTCCTAACCCTCCACTACCCCATCTATGACAAAATCAACCCTCTTCCTCGCCGGTGTGGCCGCCGCAGCAGCGCTGCCCTCATGCACTGCGACGAAATCGGCCGAGTCAACATCTGACAAGCCCCTCAATATCGTCTATATCATGACCGACGATCACACGGCTCAGATGATGAGTGCCTACGACACCCGCAATATCCACACTCCCAATCTCGACCGTATTGCCGCCGATGGTGTGAAGTTTACCAACTCCTACGTGGCCAACTCCCTCTCCGGCCCTTCGCGGGCATGTATGCTCACCGGCAAACACTCTCATGCCAACGGATTCGTGTCCAACGAGATGAGCGTGTTCGACGCCTCACAGCCCACCTGGCCCAAATATCTTCAGGAGGCCGGCTACGAGACTGCTATCGTAGGCAAATGGCATCTTGAGACACTTCCCGAAGGATTTGACTACTGGGAGATCGTGCCGGGTCAGGGTGATTACTGGAATCCCGATTTCATCAAGCAGAACGGCGACACCGTAACCGAAAAAGGTTATCTCACCCACATGATCACCGACAAGAGTCTCCACTGGCTCGACAGCGTCCATGATCCCTCGAAGCCCTTCGCCCTGATCATCCACCACAAGGCCATCCACCGCAACTGGCTCCCCGACACCGCCGACCTCGAGCTCTATGAGGATGTGACATTCCCTGTGCCCGAGACTTTCTATGACGACTACAACGGACGCGCCGCCGCCGAAGCAGCCGAGATGCGCATCGCCGATCACATGGATCTGATCTATGACCTGAAGATGGATTTCCCCGATTCCACATCCCATCTCAAGGAGCGCTACCTGTCGTATGTCGACCGCATGGATCCCGAGGAGCGCGCGCGTTTCGAGGCTTTCTATCAGCCTATCCGCGACGAATTCCAGAAGAGCGGCCTTAAAGGCAAGGAGCTCACCGACTGGAAATATCAGCGCTATATGCGCGACTATGCAAAGGTTGTCAAGAGCCTCGACGACAATGTGGGCCGCGTGCTCGACTATCTCAAGGAGCATGATATGCTCGACAACACTCTCGTTGTCTACACCTCCGACCAGGGCTTCTATATGGGTGAACACGGATGGTTTGACAAGCGCTTCATGTATGAGGAGAGCCTCAACACTCCTCTCGTGATGATGCTCCCCGAGGGTCTCAACGCCCGCGGCGACATCAACGAGATGGTGCAGAACATCGACTACGCTCCCACCTTCCTCGAACTGGCCGGTGTTGAAGTGCCCGCCGACATCCAGGGCGTATCGCTCATGCCCCTCCTCCGCGGCGAGCATCCCTCCGACTGGCGCGACGCCATCTACTACCATTTCCATGAATATCCCGCCGAGCACTCAGTCAAGCGTCACTACGGCATACGCACCCAGCGCTACAAGCTCATCCACTTCTACAACGACATCGACCAGTGGGAGCTCTACGATCTGCAGGCAGATCCCAACGAGCTCAACAACCTCTACGGTCGCCCAGGCTATGAGGAGATCACAAAGACTCTGCTCAAGCAGCTCAAGGAGCTTCAGGAGCAATATGATGATCCTATCCGCCACCAGTTTCCCATAGAATGACCAACCGCCTCTCCCGACTTCTTATAATAGCAGCGGCAGCCGTCTCGACGGCAGCCGCTGCAGCTTTTGACCGCGATGGCCTCATCGTGCCTTATGCCGAAGACCATTTCCGCGACATCGCCTCGATGCGCTACGACCGCTCGCCGTTCTACCGGGCAGTTGAGCGTGCGTCCGATTCCATCACGATCAGTATTCCCGCCGAATGGGCCGGCAAGCGGATTGTGGTGGGTGTGGGCTATCCCTCCGACAACTTCGAGCTCCCCGATCTGACTGTCAACGGCGTCAAGCCGGGTCACAGCCACCGTCCCCTGCAATGGGATGTGACCGATTTGCTGCCCGTGCGCGGCGAGCGCAAGCTGACTCTGCGAGGCCTCGGCAAGAAAGAGCGCCGCGTGTATGCATACGCTACCCCGCGGGAGGTGTGGGTCGACCGCTACCATCTATCTTCGTCACTCGACTCCACCGATCTCAACACAGGCATCTTTGACATGGAGATCGAGCTCGGAGGCCTGCGCAAGACCAATCCTCTCATTGCCGTGGAATATATGCTGTTTGACGCTTCGCGCCATCAGGTTGCAGCCGGTCGCGCCGATGCTTCGCCCCATCTGCGCTTCCGCGCCAGGATTCCGGGCATCCACCGCTGGAGCACAGACGACCCCTACCGCTATATGCTCGCCATCATTATCCGCAACGACCGCACCGGCCATCACATAATGACCGTCGGGTCGCCGATGCGCTTTGCCAATTACACAGCGCGCCGAGGCGAGGGGCCTGTGCTCAATTCCGTTCCGATGAGCCCCTTGTCGCTCGCAGCGCTCGACAGCATCCCCACCGGACTGGAAGAGCGCGAGGCATTGGCGGCCGCCCTCAGAGCCGCCGGAGCCAATGCCGTGATAGCCCCCGCCAATGTCGATCCCGACACCGACTGGCGCAATTTCTGCGCCGACAGGGGTCTCCTTTGCTTTGCCGACGGATCACTCGACCCTATGGTGCTTTTCGCTGCCGATCCGGCCGACGCCGAACATCCGCAGCTGCCGGGTGGATTCGACCGCATGGCCGAACGCTACACAAGGGTAAAGACCGAGCTCAGCGACACGGCCTCCCTGACATTGGCCGCACGCACCCGCTCCCCGTTTGCTCCGCTGTCCGACTTTGCTCTGGACTATGAACTTGTGTCCCCGGTGGGTGTAAGGCTCGCGTCAGGTTCTGATATAGTTGTCAGCGGGGGAGCCCGCGAGCAGACCATGATTCCCCTGCTTCCCTCCCTGCCTGATGGCAGCCCCACTCCGGTCATACCCGATGATATGGCGGAAGCATACCTTAATGTATCGTGGCGACCGCTCCGAGCGATGGCCGGAGCCACTGAGGGGGAGCCTACATCGCGCAAGCAATTTATCATCGGTCATTACCCAGGCCTCGACAATCTTGCGTTTCAGAAACTGAAGCACAAGGGCTCTCTGTGGAAAGCCTCCGGACTCGAATTCACCCTCTCTCCGGCCTCAGGCCTTCCCGCCTCGCTCATCATCGGCGGCAAACAGCTGCTCAGCTCGCCCGTAAATGCCACTATCGACGGAATGCCGGCTCGGATCACGGTCACCTCCACAGCCTATGATAAATCAGCCAAGGTAGTGAGGGTGTGCGCCGATCTCAGGAATCCCTCGACCGACGCTCCCATTGGACGCACAGTGATCGAATACGGCGTGAGCCACGACCGCACCCTCGACATATCGATCACGGAAGCACCCGAGGGTTTCGCGCTTTCATTTCCTGCCGCGGCCGACCGCGTATATCTCGGACGTGGCCCCGGCCATTCCCCAGTCAATGATTCCAATCCGGCGCGAATCGCACTCTACCATGCCAAAGCGCCCGACACCAATATAGCGGAATCGCACGCCGAGACCCGAAATGTGACATTTCTTGACTCGGGCCTCTCAATCATGTTTGACCGCCCGGCCGAGCTGGTGTTGAGCCGCAGCCGTGCGGCGGTCAATGGCGAGGCATCTGTGCTGCGCCTTTCAGCTGTCAGATAACCCCTCCTCCACCGTCAGGA
>CAYWWE010000089.1:0-9986 GCA_964461785.1 uncultured Bacteroides sp. | reverse complement strand
GCGACACTCTCTGCGACGAGAATCATCCCATCGTGCTCGAGGCCATGGAGTTCCCCGATCCCGTTATCGGTATCGCTGTAGAGCCCAAGACTCAGAAAGACCTTGACCGCCTTGGTGTTGGTCTTCAGAAGCTCGCTGAGGAGGATCCCACTTTCCGCGTTGAGACCAATGAGGAGACAGGCCAGACCGTTATCTCAGGTATGGGTGAGCTCCACCTCGATATCATCATCGACCGTCTGAAGCGCGAATTTAAGGTAGAATGTAACCAGGGTCGTCCGCAGGTTACTTACAAAGAGGCAATCACCAAGCCCGTCGAGCTCCGCGAGGTATTCAAGAAGCAGACCGGTGGCCGCGGTAAGTTTGCCGACATCATCGTCCGTGTCGAGCCCGTCGACGAAGGCTTTGAGGGCAACCTCCAGTTTGTTGACGAGGTCAAGGGCGGTAACATCCCCAAGGAGTTTATCCCCGCTATCCAGAAGGGCTTCACCAACGCAATGAAAAATGGTGTCCTTGCCGGCTATCCCGTGGAGCAGCTCAAGGTTACCGTGATCGACGGCTCCTTCCACCCGGTTGACTCCGACCAGCTCTCGTTTGAGCTCTGCGCCATCCAGGCCTTCAAGAAGGCATCGGAAAAGGCCAACCCCGTTCTCCTCGAGCCTATCATGAAGATCGAGGTAGTGACCCCCGAGGAGTCGATGGGCGACGTTATCTCCGACCTCAACAAGCGTCGTGGCCAGGTAGAAGGCATGGAGACCTCGCGCTCAGGCGCCCGTGTCGTAAAGGCCAAGGCTCCGCTTGCCGAGATGTTTGGCTACGTTACAGCTCTGCGCACCATCACTTCGGGCCGCGCAACATCAACAATGACTTTCAGCCACTATGCCGAAGTGAGCAACTCTATCGCTCGCAACGTGCTGACCGAGTGTCAGGGCCGAGTTGACCTTCTCAAGTAATTGAGAGGGCCAGCTCCCCTTTTTTCTACCCGCTATACAAGAAATACAGCAACCAAAAATATGAGCCAGAAAATCAGAATCAAACTCAAATCTTACGATCACAACCTGGTCGACAAGTCGGCTGAGAAGATTGTAAAGACTGTGAAGGCTACAGGTGCAGTGATCAGCGGTCCTATCCCCCTGCCCACCCACAAGCGCATCTTCACTGTCAACCGCTCCACCTTCGTCAACAAGAAGAGCCGCGAGCAGTTCCAGCTCTCTTCGTTCAAGCGCCTGATCGACATCTACAACTCTACCGCCAAGACCATCGACGCCCTTATGAAGCTCGAGCTCCCCTCAGGCGTAGAAGTAGAGATCAAGGTCTGATACCTCTCCAACCGATTTATCATCGTAGGATAAAACAACCCAATCAATCGAATCATCAACAATCCAACTACAGAGAAATGCCAGGATTATTAGGAAAGAAAATCGGAATGACATCCGTTTTCAGTGCCGACGGCAAGAACGTGCCGTGCACTGTTATCGAAGTTGGCCCCTGCGTAGTTACTCAGATCAAGACAACCGCCACCGACGGTTATGATGCCCTCCAGCTCGGCTTTGTCGAGAAGAAGGAGAAGCACACCACCGCTCCCATGGCCGGTCACTTCAAGAAAGCCGGAGTAGCTCCCCAGCGCCACTTGGCCGAGTTCAAAGGTTTCGAGGGCGAGTATAAGCTCGGCGACACCATCGCCGTTGACTCTCTCTTTACTGAAAGCGACTTTGTCGACATCCAGGGAACCAGCAAGGGTAAAGGCTATCAGGGCGTTGTTAAGCGCCACGGCTTCGGCGGTGTAGGTCAGAGCACCCATGGCCAGCACAACCGTCTCCGCGCCCCCGGTTCGGTAGGCGCCTGCTCTTACCCCGCTAAAGTGTTCAAAGGCATGCGTATGGCAGGCCAGATGGGCAACGAAAAGGTTACCGTGCAGAATCTTCAGGTTCTCCGCGTGATGCCCGAACACAATCTTCTTCTCATCAAGGGATCTATCCCCGGCAGTAAAGGTTCAATCGTAATAGTTGAGAAATAATGGAACTCGCAATTTATAACATCAACGGCCAGGACACCGGCCGCAAGGCTCAGCTCAACGATCAGGTGTTTGCCATCGACGCAAACGAGCATGCCGTTTATCTCGACGTTAAGCAGTTTCTGGCCAATAAGCGTCAGGGTACTCACAAGAGCAAGGAGCGCAGCGAAGTAAGCGGCTCCACCCGCAAGCTCCACAAGCAGAAGGGCGGCGGCGGCTCACGTATCGGCGACATCAACTCACCCGTCCTCGTAGGCGGCGGCCGCGTTTTCGGTCCCCGTCCCCGCGACTACCGCTTCAAACTCAATAAGAAAGTTAAGCAGCTCGCACGCAAGAGCGCCCTCACCTACAAGGTGCAGGACGATGAGATCAAGATCATCGAGAACTTCACCTTCGACGCTCCCCGCACCAAGGCTTTCGTTGCCATGGCAAAGGCTCTCGAAGTTGAAGGCAAGAAGATCCTCCTCGTGCTCAACGACCGCGACGAGAATATCTATCTCTCGGTCCGCAACGTGCCCAACGCTCAGATCATCGCTGCTTCCGACGTAAACACTTACGCCATCATGCACTCCAACGCTATCCTTGTCACCGAGGATTCCCTTAACGTTCTTAACAATCTCTAACCCCTCAGGAGCAGACACAGACAATGGATATCACAATCAAACCCATCGTTACCGAAAAGGCCACCAAGCTCAACGAGAAGCTCGGCCGTTACACCTTCCGCGTGTCTCCCGAGGCCAACAAGCACCAGATCAAGATGCTTGTCGAGAAGATCTACGGCGTTAAGGTTGCAAGCGTGAACACAGCCGTGCAGCGCGGTAAGAACAAGGCTCGCTGGACCAAGAGCGGTCTTCAGCGCGGCACCACACCCGATTACAAGAAAGCCTTCGTCACCCTCGCCGACGGCCAGACCATCGACTTCTACAGCAATATCTAAATAACAAATGGCAGTAAGAAAATTCAAGCCCACAACACCGGGGCAGCGACACAAAGTTATTGGCGTATTCAAAGGTACCATCACTGCTACTACGCCAGAGAAGTCTCTTACAGTCGGTAAGAAATCGACCGGCGGCCGCAACGCCGAGGGTCACCTGACCAACCGCTACATGGGCGGCGGTCACAAGCGCAAATACCGCATCATCGACTTCAAGAGAAATAAAGACGGTGTGCCCGCAGTAGTAAAGAGCATCGAGTACGATCCCAACCGTTCGGCCCGCATCGCCCTCCTTTACTATGTCGACGGCGCAAAAGCCTACATCATCGCCCCCAATGGTCTTGAGGTAGGTGCTACTGTAGTAAGCGGCGCAGATGCCGCTCCCGAGGTAGGCAACGCCCTTCCTCTGAGCGCCATCCCCGTCGGTACTCTTATCCACTGCATCGAGCTCCGTCCGGGTCAGGGTGCTTTCATGGCACGCTCGGCCGGCACATTTGCCCAGCTCGTTTCACGCGAAGGCGACTATGCCATCATCAAGCTCCCTTCAGGCGAGACCCGCAAGATCCTCTGCACCTGCAAGGCAACTGTTGGCGTGGTCGGCAACTCCGAGCACTCGCTCGAGCGCAGCGGCAAGGCCGGTCGCTCACGCTGGCTCGGTCGTCGTCCCCGCAACCGCGGCGTAGTCATGAACCCTGTCGATCACCCAATGGGCGGTGGCGAAGGCCGTGCATCAGGCGGTCATCCCCGTTCGCGCAAGGGCCTCTACTCAAAGGGTCTCAAGACACGTGCTCCGAAGAAACACTCATCGAAGTATATCATCGAGCGTCGTAAGAAGTAAACCGATAACTTTAGCACCAACCCCTACTCAACCCATCGAATATGAGTCGTTCATTAAAAAAGGGACCCTTCATCTCTGTCAAGCTCGACAAGAAGGTAGCTGCCATGGAAGCCAGCGGGAAGAAAGCTGTCATCAAGACCTGGAGCCGCGCCTCTATGATCGCGCCCGAGTTTGTCGGTCACACTTTCGCCGTGCATAACGGAAACAAATTCATCCCCGTCTACGTGACCGAGAATATGGTAGGCCACAAACTCGGTGAATTTGCACCTACCCGCAACTTCCGCGGACACTCGGGCAACAGGAAGTAACCTCCTGCGTCCGGATCCACGCAAGCTGCTATCAATCCATCAATAAAGATATTCCTATACATCATCATACAACACAATGGGTGTAAGAAAAAGAAATTATGCCGACGCCATCAAGGAGGAACGCAAGCATATAGCCTTCGCTAAGCTGACCAACATTCCTTCCTCGCCCCGCAAGATGCGTCTCGTTGCCGACCTCGTGCGCGGCATGGAGGTGTACCGTGCCTTAGGCGTCCTCAAATTCAACAATAAGGCCGCTGCCGCCGACCTTGAGAAACTTCTCCGCTCGGCCATCGCCAACTGGGAAGCCAAAAACGAGCGTAAGGCCGAAGCCGGTGAGCTCTGCATCTCCACCATCTTCGTCAACCCCGCTCCCATGCTGAAGCGTCTGCGTCCCGCTCCCCAGGGCCGCGGCTACCGCATCCGCAAGCGCGCCAACCACGTGACTCTCATCGTCGACACTATCAATAAAGACAATTAACAAGGACACAACCACACATGGGACAGAAAGTTAATCCTATCTCCAATCGCCTCGGCGTGATCCGTGGCTGGGATTCAAACTGGTATGGCGGTAAGAAATACGGCGATACCATCCTTGAGGACTCCAAGCTCCGCAACTATCTCAATGTGCGCCTTGCTAAGTGCAGCGTGTCGCGCATCGTCATCGAGCGTACTCTCAAGCTCATCACAATCACTGTCTGCACATCACGTCCGGGCCTCATCATCGGCAAGGGCGGCTCGGAGGTCGACAAGCTCAAGGAAGAGCTCAAGAAGATCACCGACAAGGATGTCCAGATCAATATCTTCGAGGTAAAGCGCCCTGAGCTCGACGCTCAGATCGTGGCTTCCTCCATCGCCCGCCAGATCGAGGGCAAGATAGCCTACCGCCGCGCTGTCAAGATGGCCATCATGTCGACAATGCGTGCCGGTGCCGAGGGCATCAAGGTTCAGATCTCCGGCCGTCTTAACGGCGCCGAGATCGCCCGCTCCGAGATGTTCAAGGAAGGCCGCACTCCTCTCCACACTCTCCGCGCCGATATCGACTATGCTCTCGTTGAAGCACATACTAAAGTAGGTGTGATCGGCGTTAAAGTATGGATCTGCCGCGGTGAAGTTTATGGCAAGCGTGACCTCGCCCCCTCCTTCACCAACACAGGCAAGGAGCAGCGTTCGGGCGCTCCCGCCGAGCGTGGCGGTCAGGGCCGTCGCGGCGGTTTCCGCAAGCCCAAGTCCTCCCAGTCATCCAATCGTTAAGCCTCAATCCCTAACATAGCAACCAAATGTTACAGCCTAAGAAAACCAAATTCCGCCGCGCCCAAAAGGGCCGCATGAAAGGAATTGCCCAGCGTGGCAATCAGCTGGCATTCGGATCCTTCGGCATCAAGACACTTGAGTCGAAATGGATCACCGGCCGTCAGATTGAGGCCGCCCGTATCGCCGTGACCCGCTACATGCAGCGTCAGGGTCAGATCTGGATCCGCATCTTCCCCGATAAGCCCATCACCAAGAAGCCTGCCGAGGTCCGCATGGGTAAAGGTAAAGGTAACCCCGAAGGCTTCGTGGCACCTGTCACCCCCGGACGTATCCTCATCGAGGTGGAGGGCGTAAGCTACGACATCGCCAAGGAGGCACTCCGCCTGGCAGCCCAGAAGCTCCCCGTCACCACAAAGTTCGTTGTCGCCCGCGACTATGATCCCACCCAAAACGTGTAATCCGTCATGAAGAAAGAAGAAATAAAGGAGATGTCGACCGCCGACCTCCGCGAGCGCCTCGAACAGATGGAGAAAGAGTATCGTCAGCTCGTGATCAACCACTCCGTCTCGCCCATCGACTCGCCGGCCAAGATCACTGCCGACCGTCGCATGATAGCCCGGGTGAAGACTGAGCTCCGTATGCGCGAACTCGCTGAAAAATAATATTCCCAACCCCTCCCTAATTCAACTGTCACAAAATGGAAGAAACAAGAAACCTCCGCAAAGAGCGCATCGGGGTTGTGTCCAGCAATAAGGGCGACAAGACTATCACCGTCACTGTAAAGTGGAAGGAGAAGCACCCCATCTACGGTAAGTTTGTCAACAAGACAAAGAAGTTCCACGCCCACGACGAGAAGAACGAGTGCAGCGTCGGCGACACCGTACGCCTCATGGAAACCCGCCCCCTCTCCAAGACCAAGCGCTGGAGATTAGTAGAAATCATCGAAAAAGTTAAGTAACAAATGATACAGACTGAAAGCCGTCTTACCGTAGCCGACAACTCCGGCGCCAAGGAAGCTCTCTGCATCCACGTCCTCGGTGGCACCGGCCGCCGTTATGCCACTGTCGGCGACATCATCGTGGTGTCAGTAAAGAGTGTGATCCCCTCTTCCGACGTCAAGAAGGGCACTGTATCGAAGGCTGTCGTTGTCCGCACCAAGAAGGAGATCCGCCGTCCCGACGGTTCATACATCCGCTTCGACGACAATGCCTGCGTGCTCCTCAACAATGCCGGCGAACTCCGTGGCACCCGTATCTTCGGCCCCGTTGCCCGCGAGCTCCGCGCTACCAACATGAAAATCGTCTCCCTCGCCCCAGAGGTACTTTAATCCCAATATCCCCCTTACGTCAATATGAGCAAGTTACATATCAAGAAGGGCGACACTGTCTATGTCCTCTCAGGCGACGACCGCGGCCAGAAAGGCCGTGTGCTTAAGGTCGAAGTGGCCAAGCAGCGCGCCATTGTCGAGGGTGTCAATATGTGTGTGAAGGCAACCAAGCCCTCCGCTCAGCATCCTCAGGGCGGCCTCATCAAGAAAGAAGCCCCCATCCACATCTCCAATCTTGCCCTCATCGATCCGAAGACCGGCAAGCCCACCCGCGTGGGCCGTCGCAAGGATGCCGAAGGCAAGTCAGTACGTTACGCTAAAAAATCCGGAGAAGTTATTAAGTAATGAGCACCACAACCCTTAAGAAAGACTATACAGAGCGCATCGTTCCCGCTCTCGAGAAGGAGTTTGGCTACACCACCGTTATGCAGGTGCCCGAACTTAAGAAGATCGTCATCAACCAGGGTCTTGGCGAAGCCACCCAGGATAAGAAGATCATCGAGACTGCCATCAACGAGCTGACTGCCATCACCGGTCAGAAGGCTGTAGCGACTCTGTCGCGCAAGGACATCTCGAACTTCAAGGTCCGCAAGAAAATGCCTATCGGCGTGATGGTAACCCTCCGCCGCGAGCGCATGTACGAGTTCCTCGAGCGTCTGATCCGCGTGGCTCTGCCCCGTATCCGCGACTTCAAGGGCATCGAAGGCAAGCTCGATGGCCGCGGCAACTACACTCTGGGCATCACCGAGCAGATCATCTTCCCCGAGATCAACATCGACAGCATCTCGAAGCTCCTCGGCATGAACATCACCTTCGTGACCTCGGCCAAGACCGACGAAGAAGGCTACGCACTCCTCCGCGAGTTTGGCCTCCCGTTCAAGAACGCCAAGAAGTAATAACACCCTGTCAACACTCTTTATATAGAATATGGCTAAAGAATCAATGAAGGCCCGCGAGGTGAAGCGCGCCAAGCTCGTTGCCAAGTATGCCGCCAAGAAAGCAGCCCTCAAGGCCGAAGGCGACTATGAAGCACTTCAGAGCCTGCCCAAAAATGCCTCCGCCGTGCGTCTCCACAACCGCTGCACCATCACCGGTCGTCCGAAAGGCTACATGCGTCAGTTCGGTCTGTCGCGTATCCAGTTCCGCGAGATGGCTTCGGCCGGCCTCATCCCCGGCGTGAAGAAGGCCAGCTGGTAATCCCGCCGCAGCAACGGAGCGCAGCTGCCATCACTGTTGCAGTCAGTCCGGCCAGTCGCCGGCTCATAATAGGTCTCATACCGGCCGCCGCAGGCAGGGATCACCCTCCTTGCCTCGCGGTCGGCGGGCGTGAAGCCGGAGCTCCCTGCCCGATCCCTCCCGTCTCTACCCCCTCTTGTCCTCCCATCCCCTCCTTTCCCGGCAAAGAAAGAATATACCGCATCATAGAGTATTAAATATTGTTCGGAAAAGCCGAATCAATTTAACCCCTAATCAAACAATGACAGATCCCATAGCAGATTATCTGACAAGATTGAGGAACGCCATCAAAGCCAACCACCGCGTGGTTGAGATCCCTGCCTCAAACTTGAAAAAAGAAATCACGAAGATTCTCTTCGAGCAAGGCTATATCCTTAACTACAAGTTTATCGACGGCGAGACCCCCGCAGGCGTCATCAAGATCGCCCTCAAGTATGATCCCGTCGACAAGGTCAACGCCATCAAGGACCTCAAGCGCGTGTCGCGTCCGGGTCTCCGCCAGTACACCGGCTACAAGGATATGCCCCGCGTCCTCAACGGCCTCGGCATCGCTATCCTCTCCACCTCACAGGGCGTCATGACCAACAAGAAAGCCCGCGACCTCAAGATCGGCGGCGAAGTGCTCTGCTACGTTTATTAATCCTTTAACCATCACCGAATATGTCACGTATAGGTAAAGCACCCATCGAAATACCCCAGGGCGTAACTGTAAAGGTCGACAACAACGTTGTGACAGTTAAAGGTCCCAAAGGCGAGCTCAAGCAGGCCGTCAATCCCGATCTGGACATCAAGATCGAAAACGACCACATCTACATCTCCCGTCCCACCGACGACCGCGAGCATCGTGCCCAGCACGGCCTCTATCGCGCTCTCATCCACAACATGGTCGTAGGCGTTTCAACCGGCTACCGCAAAGAAATGGAGTTGGTTGGCGTAGGCTACCGTGCCGCCGCCACCGGGCAGGTTCTCGAACTCTCGCTCGGCTACTCCCACGCCATATACATCAAGCTCCCGCCCGAAGTGAAAGTCGAGGCCAAGACGGAGCGTAACAAAAACCCTCTCATCATCTTGGAGAGCGACGACAAGCAGCTCCTCGGCCAGGTGTGCGCCAAGATACGTTCGCTGCGTAAGCCCGAACCCTACAAAGGCAAGGGTATCAAGTTTGTCGGCGAAGTTATCCGCCGCAAGTCAGGCAAGAGCGCAAGCGCTAAATAATTTCATCAACCTTACTGAGAATTTATTCTATCATGATCTCCAAGATACAACGTCGCAACAAAATCAAGGCCCGCATCCGCGGCAAGATCTCTGGCACCGCTGCACGTCCCCGCATGTCGGTTTTCCGCAGCAACAAGCAGATCTACGTACAGGTTATCGACGACCTCGCCGGCCAGACACTCGTGTCAGCCTCCTCCAAGGGCATAGACGAAGGCACCAAGACCGAAATAGCTGCCAAGGTTGGCGAAGCTATCGCTCAGAAGGCCCTCGCAGCCGGTATCACCGAAGTAGTATTCGACCGAAACGGCTATCTCTTCCATGGCCGTGTTAAATCACTCGCCGACGCAGCCCGTAACGGCGGTCTTAAATTCTAACATTTCACTCCATGGCAAAAAGAAATAATCGCGTTAAGTCAACTGCCGATCTCGATCTCAAGGACCGCCTCGTAGCTATCAACCGTGTCACCAAGGTGACCAAGGGCGGCCGCGCTTTCACCTTCGCCGCTATCGTTGTCGTAGGCAACGAAGACGGTGTAGTGGGCTGGGGTCTCGGTAAAGCCAACGAAGTTCAGGCCGCCATCGCCAAGGGCGTCGAGGCTGCCAAGAAGAATCTCATCCGCGTGCCCGTCCACAAGGGCACTATCCCCCACGAGCAGGTTGCCAAGTTCGGCGGCTCGCGCATCATCCTCAAGCCGGCCTCTCACGGTACCGGTGTGAAGGCCGGTGGCGCTATGCGTGCCGTGCTCGAGAGCGTGGGCATCACCGACGTTCTTGCCAAGAGCAAGGGCTCGTCCAACCCCCACAACCTCGTTAAGGCCACCATCGCCGCTCTCGACGAGATGCGTTCGCCCGCCATCGTGGCCCAGA
>CAYWWE010000088.1:0-10050 GCA_964461785.1 uncultured Bacteroides sp. | reverse complement strand
CAGGCTTGCGCCCATTGACCAATATTCCTCACTGCTGCCTCCCGTAGGAGTCTGGACCGTGTCTCAGTTCCAGTGTGGGGGGCCTTCCTCTCAGAACCCCTACGCATCGTCGCCACGGTGGGCCGTCACCCCGCCGTCTAGCTAATGCGCCGCATGCCCATCCGCCTCCGGATCGCTCCTTTCCTCCCCCGGGGATGCCCCCGGGGGATGTACGCGGGATTAGTCGGCGTTTCCGCCGGTTATACCCCTGAGGCGGGCAGGTTGCATACGTGTTACTCACCCGTGCGCCGGTCGCCGCCCGGGGGATTGCTCCCCCTGCGATGCCCCTCGACTTGCATGTGTTAAGCCTGTCGCTAGCGTTCATCCTGAGCCAGGATCAAACTCTCCGTTGTTGTTATCTTGTTTTCTTTCTTTTCAGAAGAATTGCTTTACAGCGGCTTCCCGTCCGATCCCGCGCCACATTGCGTGAACGCGGACTTGTCTATTGAGCCCTTCGTGGCGGACCAGGCCTCGACGGGCCGGTTCCGCTCGCGCTCGCTATTGATGGAATTTCCAGGAGCCTGGGCTTGGGCCCATGCTCTTGTAGATTACACCGAATAAGTACTTGTATTGTACTGCTTCGTCTTGCTGCACCATTTCAATGTCCTCTTTCCAGCCGCCCCGCGCTCTCGCGGCGGCGGCGAGTGCAAAGTTAAGGGGTTTCGCCGGGACGGCCAAATCTTCAAGCTGTTTTTAACAAACTTTTTGATTTCGGCGCCCTCGCTGGGGCGTTTCCCTCAATTGCGACGCGAAGGTACGGCGACTTTCGCAATCCGCCAAATGTTTTTACATTATTTTGCGGTATTTAACATTAGTTTGTATATAAATTCAGCACCGAATGGATGAATAATCATCCTAAAACTCACTCAAAACGCAGACGCACAATCACTTAATCTGTATCACACGGAGGGAGTCGAGGCCTGTGCGTGTTTCGACGTACCGACGCATCTGGTCGAGGTCCTTAATCGGCGCGCTTTGCGTGATTATGGCCACGTTCAGGGTGTCGACGCGGCGCGTCAAGGTGTTGCACTGATAGGTGCGCGATATGGCTATGCTCGTGATGGCCGGGTAGAGCACGCGCAGCTCGGGGGAGATGGCATAGGAGATGGAGTCGAAATCCTCGCGGCGCGTGATGACGCTGCGCAGGGAGTCGATGGTGCCCTTTTGGCGGTCGATCTGGGCGATTACGGAGGTGAACATGTCGCCCATGCTCGCCGGCGAGCTTTGGTTGGCGGATGCCGAGGCGGAGAATCCTTGGGAGATCTGCAGGTGCGCGCCGCGGAGCATGGGCTCCTGGTTCATCTGCGCGGTGAGGGCCAGGCGCAGAGAGTCGACGTTGACGCGCTCGCCGATGAGGGTGACGTCGATGTACTTCTTCCAGTGCTTCATGTAGGCCTTTTTAGCGAACACCTGCGTGTTGGGGAACGCGCAGCGCGAGTCGACGAAAGCGGCAGCGTCGCTGACGAAGAAGCTCTCGGTGATCATCTGGGCCGTGAGATAGACGCTGGGCAGCATGGTCACCACCACGATTGTGACCACCATGCGCTTGATGCGGCGCTTGCGGGCCGCGTCGACAAAGGTGGCCTCGCTGAATCGGAAGAGCTTAACGCCTATGAGCGTGGCGGCGGCGATGAAGATGCTGTTGATGAGGAAGAGGTAGAAGGCGCCGGTGAAGTACTGCAGCTGCCAGGTGGCCAGGCCGTAGCCGGCCGTGCACAGGGGCGGCATCAGGGCGGTGGCTATGGCCACGCCGGGGATGACGTTGCCCTTCTGCTTGCAGGCTATGGCCACGATGCCGGCGCCGCCGCCGAAGAAGCCGATAAGGACGTCGTAGATGGTGGGCGATGTGCGGGCCAGCAGCTCGCTGTGCCCCTCGGCCACGGGCGATATGAGGAAATAGATGGTAGAGGCCAACACCGAGAAGGCCGCGGCGGCGGCCAGGTTGCGACCCGAGCGTTTGATTAACGCGAAGTCGTAGGTGCCCACGCCCAGGCCTATGCCGATAATCGGGCCCATGAGCGGAGAGATGAGCATGGCGCCTATGATCACGGCGGGAGAGTTGGTGTTCAGGCCCAGCGACGCCACGAAGATGGCCAGTATGAGAATCACGATGTTTGGCCCACGGAACGAAACGCCGTCGAGAATGGCGCGCTTGGCCACCGCCTGGTCTTCAAGATAGGGCGTGAGATCGAAATATGACTTGATTTTCTGCTTTATAGTCGTCACAATCATGTTCTCTTATATATAATTATAATAATGTGTAATTCTGTGGTCTATATGCCTTCTTGGCGCGTAAAGGTAAGAATTTTTTCTACATTACCCACAATATTTTCAAGTTTTTCTGCAAATCGTTTGCAAATTATAAAACCTTGCTGTAACTTTGCAAGGAAACAAATTTTTCATGTAAATCGTCTAAACTATGACCCCTCCTTCCACCGAGCTTATGCTCCCCGCACCAACGGCCACTACCATCGACCGCGTGCGCTACCTCATCAAACTCTTCCGCAAGACCCAGGCTAAATTCGGCGAGCTGATCAACGTCGACGCCTCCAACATGTCGAAATTCCTCTCCGGCCGCATTCCCATCACCGACGGCTTCATGAACCGAATCGTGGTGAACTTTGGCGTTTCCAAAACTTGGCTGGCCACCGGCGAGGGCGTGCCCTTCCCCAACAACACCGACCCCAACACCATCACGATCGGTGAGCGCGTGGTCCAGGCGGCGAAAGGCGCACCCGTATATGACGTCGACGTCACCGCCGGCTACGGCGAGCTCAGCGCGCAGTTCACCTCCGACCGCCTCGTGGGCCGTCTTGACATGCCCTCGATCAATCCCAAGTACCCCGTCGTGCACGTCACCGGCGAGTCGATGGTGCCACGCGTAACCAACAACTCTTGGATTTCCATACGCCCCATACAGCTCGATTCGCCCATTTTCTGGGGACAGATGTACCTCGTGGTGCTCGACGACTACCGCATGGTGAAGGTGCTACGCAAGCATCCCGACCCCGAGAAGGTGGTCCTCCACAGCTACAACCCCCAGTACGACGACATGGAGATTCCCCGCTCGGCCATTCGCCAGCTCTTCATCGTTGACGCCGTGCTCAACTACGAGATCTTCAGCTGATAGATCTCAGCTTTAATATATTCTATGGTACAGGCTCTTAGCGTCACTCCGCCCGAGGAAATACTTATAGCCACAGCCGCCCTACCCGCCAGCAAGAGCATAGCCGCACGCGCCATGCTCATGGCAGCCATTGCTGGCCAAGCGCCTGCCCCTCAAGGCCCCGACGACGAGTGCGACGACCTGCGCATGCTGCGCCGCGCCCTTTCCGCCCCGCCCGTAGGGAATAAGGACGCCGGCGCCTCCGGCACGGCAATGCGCTTCCTCACAGCCCTGTATGCTGCCACACCTGGCGCCGACGTCACCATCGACGGCACGCCGCGACTGCGCGAGCGCCCCGTCTCCCAGCTCGTCGACGCCCTGCGCGCCCTGGGTGCCGACATCGAATACACCGCTGCCGACGGCCGCCTACCCCTGCGCATGCGCGGCCGCCAACTGCGCGCCGATAGTCCTGTGGTGGTCGACGCCACCGTCAGCTCGCAGTTCATCTCAGCCCTGCTGCTCGTGGCCCCCACCCTCCCCGGCGCCCTGGAGCTCAGACTCAAGGGCGAGCCAGCGTCTATGCCGTACATAGACCTGACCTTAGACATGATGCGCCGCCGCGGCATAGCCGCCCGCCGAGAGGGCGCGGACATCACAGTCGCTCCAGGGTCGTACTCTTTAACCGACGCCGACAACGAGCCCGACTGGAGCGCAGCAGCGTTCTGGTACGAGGTCGCGGCCCTGTCGGCTGGATGGGTGTCGCTGCCGGGCCTCAAGCCTGACTCTCTCCAGGGCGACGCGCGCGCCCGCCACATCTTCGAGCGTCTGGGCGTGCTCACCGACTTCACCGACCGCGACGACGACGGCGAGCCCATACCCTACGGCGCGCAGCTGTCGGCATCGCCCGAGGTCTTCTCGCGGCTCGACCTCGACCTCAGCGCCACGCCTGACCTGGTGCCGGCGCTGGCCGTGACGTGTTGCCTGCTGGGCGTGCCATTCTCATTCACCGGGCTGCACACCCTGCGCAGCAAGGAGTGCGACCGCATTCAGGCTTTGATCGACGAGCTCGACAAGCTCACCTTCTCCCTCGCAGCCCCCGCCCCAGGCACCCTGCAATGGGAAGGCCAACGCCACCCCGTGGCTGAAATACTGCCCCTCGATGCCCACGGCGACCATCGCATTGCCATGGCCCTCGCCCCCGTGGCCCTGCACCTGCCCGACATCACCATCCGCGGCGCCGAGACCGTGGCTAAGTCCTACCCCGCCTTCTGGGAGCAGCTCCAGCAGGCCGGATTCACCATCACCGACGTCACTCCCCAGCCCTGATGATAGTATCTTTGATTCTCGCCGCCGCCATCACCCTGGTCGGCCTCGCCCTGTACATCCACCATCGCCTGGCCTACGGCTCTGACTCCGCCACCCCCGCCGATGCCCCCGAGGCAGCCGAGGGCGACGAGCAGTGCTGCGGGCTGCACCTGCAGTGCGAAAAAGGCCTGACCGCCACCGACCAGATCATCTATTACGACGACGAAGAGCTCGACGCCTTCCGCGGCCGCCCAGCCGACGCATACTCCGACCCCGAGACCGAACTCTTCCGCGACGTGCTGCTCACCCTCCTGCCCTCCGACATCGCCGGCTGGGCCCGCTCGCTGCAGCTGCGAGGCATCGAGATGCCCGCCGCCGTGCGCCAGGAGATGATGCTCATCGTCACAGAGCTCCGCGCCTCGGCCGCTCCGGCCGCTTCGCATTAACACCCTGCCCCTCAGACACATGCTCGAATACGAATTCTTCCGCAACGCCCTGCTCGGCGTCATCATCATCAGCGTGGCCTCGGCCATGATCGGCACATACATCATCACGCGCCGCATGGTGGCCATCAGCGGCGGCGTCACCCACGCCTGCTTCGGCGGCCTGGGTCTCGGCTACTTCCTGGGCATCAGCCCCGTGGCCATGGCAGCCGTTTTCGCCGTGGCTTCGTCGGTGGGCGTGGAGTGGCTATCCACCCGCATGCGCGTCCGCGAAGACTCCGCCATCGCCGTTGTCTGGGCCCTGGGCATGGCCGCCGGCGTGGTGTTCGTGTTCCTCACCCCGGGCTACGTCCCCGAGCTCAACACCTTCCTCTTCGGCAATATCCTCACCATCTCGCAGGCCGACATCTGGGCCTTCGCCATCTACACCGCCGCTCTCATAGCCATCTTCGCCCTGTGGTGGCGGCAAATCATAGCCTGCGCCTTCGACCGCGACTTCGCGCGCGTCGCCGGCCTCCCCGTCAGGCTCATCACCTATACCATGACGGTGATGGTGGCCCTGTGCATCGTCCTCACCATACGCCTCGTGGGCGTGATGCTGCTCATGTCCATGCTCTCGCTGCCCATCATGACGGCCGAGACCTGGCTGCGACGCTTCGGCCCCATGATGCTCGCCGCCGTGGCCATCTCCATGGTAGCCGGCATCGGAGGCCTCGCCATAGGGGCCATGGTCGACGTCCCCTGCTCGGCCATCATAGTGCTGCTCATGGCCGCCCTTTTCATCATCTCAAAAGGTATCAACCTGATCATCACTCCCGCCCGCCTAAGAGCCTGTACCATAAAATCTGTTAAAGCTGAGGCGGTCAGCCATTGAGCAGAGTTGTTATGCGACCTCAGCGTTAACATATTTTACGTTAACATATTTTATGGGACAGACTCTTACCATGATTCGTGAAATTCCGCCAATAATAACTAACTTCGCGACCTAATCCAATACCATCACGCCATGAAACGACTCCTGACATATCTCGTCGCCGCGCTTACCGCGCAATCCACCCTGTTTGCCCTGACCCCCGTCAACAACCTGACGGCCCAAGAAGTGGCCGCCCAAATGGGCGTCGGAATCAATATCGGCAACACCCTCGAATCAATCGGCGGCGAAACCGCCTGGGGCGCAGCCATGATCAACCGCGACTACATCCGCGGGCTCAAAGCCGCCGGCTACAACTCCGTGCGTATCCCCTGCTCCTGGAATTTGTATATGGACGACGAAGGCGTCATCGACCCTCAGTGGCTCGACCGCGTCCACGAAGTTGTCGGCTACGCCGTCGACGAAGATCTCTACGTCGTGCTCAACGACCACTGGGACGGAGGCTGGCTCGAAAACGACATCCCCAACGGCTACAAGAAAGCCTCGGCCGAGCGGCTAAAGACCATGTGGACGCAGATCGCCACCAAAATGGAGCATTACGACCAGCACCTTCTCTTCGCCGGGCTTAACGAGCCTAACTGCGAAAGCTCATCCCATGCCACCACCCTTAAGCGCTACGAGCAGGATTTCATCGCCGCCGTCCGCGCCACCGGCGGCAACAACGCCGACCGTATCTTAGTGATCCAATGCCCCGGCACTGACATCGAGAAAACCGTCAGCTACAAATTCTCTCTCCCTACCGACACCTCAGCCGACCGCCTCATGGCCGAAGTGCACTTCTACTCCCCTTACAACTTCTGCCTCATGGAGGAGGACGCGTCGTGGGGCAAAACCTTCTGGTTCTGGGGAAAAGGCAACCATGTCAGCGGCTCGGCCCACAACCCGACATGGGGCGAGGAAGCGTGGGTCGACGCCCGATTCGCCGAAATGAAGCAAATGTTCTCCGACAAAGGCATCCCCGTAGTCCTCGGCGAATACGCCTGCATGGAGCGCTCTGAGCTCGAAGGGACCAAAGACTGGGAAATGCACCAGAAATCGCGCGTCTACTGGACTGAGTACGTTACACGCCATTCACTCCTCTCCGGCATGATACCCTTTTATTGGGACATTCCTCATAAAGGCATCTTCGACCGCAACGACGGCTCAGTCATTCGCCCCGAGATGGTGCAGGCGATAATGTCGGGCTACAGAGCCGCAGCCGTCGACCAGATCCTCAACGACTACTCCGCCGACGCCCCCGCCGAATACTTCGACCTGACAGGCCGACGCCTTACCGCCCCTGCCAACAGCGGCTTCTACATCCTCCGCCGCGGCTCCCGCGCCACCAAAGCCATCCACTAAGCCACCCCTTATTACCTCATAACTCTGACTTATTACTTAAAGAGAGTATCGCAACCCTGTTACGATATTGCGGAAACCGAATCCCGTTATCGATTACGGTCGCCCTCTCCCCGCTATATAAATCGGTCAGCACCGTTCCGTTCGCGAAGAAACCCGCTACATTGATAGGCTTCCCGACAGTCGGGTTGAGGCTGATCAGAATAGTGTCGCCGTCGAGCGTACGTGCGCATGTGTGCTCGTCGATCGTCACCTGCTTTCCCCGGCCTATCGCGGGATGAGCCTTGCGTATGCCGCCGAGTTTCTGATAGTGCGTAAGCAGCTCGCTGTCAACATCCTCCCAGTCCATATCCGACCGAAAAGCCTGCGCGCTGTCCACGTTAAGCCTCGCCTCGCTCAACTTACGGCCGCACTCGTCGCCATAAAATATCTGAGCGATTCCAGGAGATAAAAGCAGCGTCGAGGCGCAATCAGTCATGTTCGCCATATCCGCATCGCGGTGATATGAATTGTTGAGGTAGCTGAACGGATGCCACCCCGGGTGAGCCTGAAGGCTGTCGGAGTAAGCCTGCCAAGTGTAGACTATGCCGTCTAAGTCGCCATGTTTCGGGAAATTGCAGTTAACCATGCTTGAGAAGCCGGCGTCGGCGTAATCAGGCTTGAAGTCTATACCCGCCATATCGTAGTCGCCGGTCATGTAAAACTTGTCGGTCCACGTAGCTGCCGGGCTTTCAGGGTGTTTTTCTCTCCAGTTTTGGAGAGCTTTGTTACAAGCCTCGTTGAGCTCCTTCCATCGGTTGAGATGCACGTTCTCCACTATGTCGCATCTGAAGCCGTCGATACCAAACTCCTCTACCCACGATGCGATCCATGCGATGACATATTGCGCCGGGCTCCATTGGCGGTCATGACGAAGAGGCAACGCGCTCTGATTGACCCACTTGTCGTTGGCGCGCCCCTCCTTCTCCCATTTGTTTTTCAGAAAATCGGGGATATTGACCGCCTCGGTCGATTCATCCTTAAAGTCAGGCATCCCATAGAGCGTCGCTTCGAGAGGGTTTGACTGGTCCCACGCCTCATCTGGCATCCTGATCCATCCGCGGTCATACCAGCCCTTCCACTGCGGGCACTCCTCGAAAAATTTATCATAGCTCCAGTCCTTTATGTGTAGCGCGGCTTCATCCTCAGTGAGCCCGGTCTCGGCGAAGCCGTATTGCGTCGCGTCTAAGAGCGTTGGATAGCCGGGGTCGTTTAGGTTAGCTCCGAGCATCATGCGGATACCTTGGCCGTGGAGCGTGTCGACGAGTTCCCGCAACTCGTCCGCTGTGCCATAGTTCTTGTCGATTTGCGTGTAATCGAGCGGGTAATAGCCGTGGTAGCCGTAGTGGGGAAAATCGTTGACTGCCCCGCTCCCCGACATCCACCCGTGTATTTGCTCATACACGTCGGTCATCCATACCGCGTCGACCCCCAGATCCTTGAAATATCCCTCTCGGGCTTTCTTTAGCAACCCCTTGAAGTCGCCCCCATGAAATGTGGCGGCGTTCATCCGCTCCGACCCGTATTCCACTATACGCCCGTAGTTCACGTCGTTAGTAGGGTCTCCGTTGCAGAATCGGTCGGTGATGACGAAATATACCGTGGCGTTGCCCCAGTTAAAATCATCCCTTTCAGAGGCGACAACGCCCGAGAGGCCCGAATTAGCCAATAAGATTGACAATAATACCTTTTTCATCGCAATTCATTTTTTGCGACAAAAATACGCCCGATTATTTAATGACGAAATACTGATTTATAACCATTCTGGCCTCATAAAAGCCTCATAGCCGTGGCTGCGGTAACAGCCTCGACTGAGTTGCCTACGCTTAGCTTCTCGATAATGTTTTGTCGGTGGCGGTTGACGGTGTGTACGCTGATATTCAGCATATCGGCAATCTGCTTGCTTGGCCTCCCCTCTTTTATCAGATTCAGTATCTCTTTCTCTCGGTCAGTGAGTATGCGGGTGCGTTTTTCAGAGAATTGGAGATTGGTGATTTCGCCTGTGCGGCAATCGATTATGCGCGAGTCAATGCCGGGCGATTGATCCTGATTAGGCGAGAGGTCGTAGCAGCACATTATAAGCCATACCTTACCCATCGGCGAAAGCCGCAATACGCGTGTGCTGTTATCCGCGTAGACGTAATTGCCGTTTCTGTCCTTTAATCTTATCCGGCAAGTCGCTTTAAAATTGGTTTTACTGGTAATCGGCTGCGAGTCAACAAACTTGAAAAACTCATATTCGAGCATCCGTTTGTCGACGAGATCTTCGGGATGCATTTTGTTGTAAATCACATCCTCGTCGCTCGAATCAGCCTCGTTAGCATAATTCATCGAGTCGCTTAGCCCCATCAGATAGGAAAATCTTCCGCCGACAATATAACAGAAGTCGGCGGCCGCATCAGTTATTACCCGGCAGTCATTCTCCACATCGACCGCGACCTCCACCTTCCGGCGGCAAAGAGTCAGAATCGAGTAGTCGAGAGCTTCCTCAGCGAGATTTTGACTCTCATAAAAAGCGTTCAGCTCCTTTCTCAGTACATCCATCTTAAAAAAACAAACAGAATTTCCCCCGCGAATTTACCTCCTCCCCCCGACAAATCCAACCCCCGCCCCTCCAAAATCCCCCTTCCCCCACCCCTTATTACCTCATAACTCTGACCTCCTACTTAAGATGCGTTGTACCCTCTGACAGTAGGGCTGCTCCACGGAGTATCCTCCCGCCTACGCAAACGTTTATGTAACAAGCAGATATGGAGCGTGGGGCTTCAGCCCCACGAAAGAGAATCAACCCCATCCCCACTCTCAATGAGGGATAAAATATCTGTCATATTTTCAGGGGTTCCGCCGGG
>CAYWWE010000087.1:0-10057 GCA_964461785.1 uncultured Bacteroides sp. | reverse complement strand
CGAAGTCCACAACCGTCTGAAGCTCTATATCGTCAGTTTCTATCTCACATTCATATATGCCGGATTCGAGCTTAGTGCGCAATTCGGAGTCTTTGGGGTCTTCACTTTTCTTTTTTATCACAAGTTCGTAGGGCTTAGCTCCTTCCGCAGCCGTGATGATCACCTTGCACTTCTCTTTCGCGGCAAGAGCCATTGCCGGCACAAGCATCAGGGGCAAAACGATTTTCCGTATCATGTCTTCAGTTATGTTTCTGAATTAATTCTGGCGACAAAGATAGGGAATTATCGCGTTAGATCCTAAGTAGCCCTAACGAAAAAAGCTCCGCCCACCGACACATAGTGTCAACGGACGGAACATACGGTTATACAAATATTTAAGAATCGACTTACTGGAGTGTGCCGGCCTCAGCCTTGTCGATCATGGCCTGATTAGCTATGATGAAGATTTCGACGCGGCGGTTTTGTGCGCGGCCTGCTGCCGTCTCATTGGATGCAACATAATCCTGCATCGGGAGACCTTGAGCCACCATACGCTTGGCGGGGATTCCGCTCTCAAGGAGATATGTCTCTACGGCGTCGGCACGTCCGTTGGCTACACGGGTGTTGACCTCAAGCGAACCGGTATTGTCTGTGAAACCATAGATCTGCACATCAGTGTCGGGATTGGCGAGAAGCGAAGCGGCAAACTTGGTGAGATCCTTGCGTGCGCTCTGGCTGAGGGTAGTACCGTTGGTCGGGAAAAGAATTCCGCCCTCAAATGTTACGCGGATTGCAGTAAGGCCATTGTTGTCGGTAACAGTGTCGACAGTAGCAGCACCCTTGAGCTGCTCCTCCAGCTCGGCTTTCTGCTTATCCATTCTCTTGCCGATGAGCATTCCGGCTCCTGAACCTACGGCTGCACCGATGGCAGCTCCGATACCGGCACCTTTGCCGCCGCCGATCAGAGCACCGATACCGGCACCTGTAGCCGCGCCGGCACCGCCGCCGATTGCTGCGCCCTTACCAAGATTTGTCATACTGTTGCAACCTGCAGTTGCAACAAGGCTCAGGGCAAGTACACCTGCAGCCATAGTCTTCATGATTTTCATAATGCTTGTATTATGGAAGTTTTAAATTCATTTTATGACAAACCCGGCGATTATTCCGGCGGTTTGTCGGTGTTGGAGTGTTATTGATTTCTTTCATAACATTTCAACCCCTTTTATGGTTGGCAACCGCGTGAATTTTTTATATTTTTCTTTCATGAAAAATTACTAATTTTGTTGCGATAACCGACGGGCGGTCCGACATTTCTTATGTTCGTTGATGCTCTATGTGTGTCCATTACATCATCATTTATGAGCTACGTTCACAATTCCGGCAGCAAATATCAGTCACTGATTGTCCATCTCGGCGCATTAATAGCAGTATCGGCCTGGGGTGCCTCGTTTGTATCCACCAAGGTGCTAACCCAGCATGGGCTCAGTGCCGTCGAGATCTATATCTATCGCTTCCTGATAGCATACGTCCTGACCCTCCTCATTTGTCCCCGCCCGTTTTTCAGCCGGTCGCGCCGCGACGAGCTGATGTTTCTGCTTTGCGGAGTGTGCGGCGGATCGGTTTATTTCGTGGCCGAGAACACTGCCGTGATCTACACCCTTGTGAGCAATGTGTCGCTCATCACCGCCCTGTCGCCGATATTCACGTTCCTTATTGCGACCATGGTGTTCAAGACCGAGCGCCTCTCGCGCGGATTTGTCATCGGCTCCTTCATGGCCTTGGTCGGTGTGGCGTGCGTGATATTCAACAGCAGCATGGAGATCAACGTCAAGCCCTTCGGCGATATGCTTGCATTTCTGGCTGCTATCTCATGGGCCATCTACACCGTCGTGCTTCGCCCCCTGAACGCCACATATTCGGCATGGTTCATATCGCGCAAGACATTCTTCTACGGCCTTGTCACCGCCCTGCCCCTGATGTTTCTGGAGCCTGCACACACGCCCATGTCGGTGCTCATGTCGACCGACGTGCTCGTCAACATTGGCTTCCTCGGCCTGATCTGTTCATTCCTTGCCTATCTGCTGTGGGCTCTGACCATACGGCGCCTGGGGGCTGTCAAGGGCGGCAACTACATCTACTTCTCGCCGGTAGTGACCCTTATCCTCTCGGCCATTATTCTTGGCGAGCACATAACCGTGATCGGCTTAATAGGCTGCTTCCTGATCCTCGGAGGGCTTATCGCATCTGAAAAGCTCTCGGGCAACCGACGGAATCACCGCAAGATCCACGGCTCCTCCGCCAGTTGACACTCCGGACAGCCTATTTCAATATGCCTGACGAAGCCGAGCCTGAGATGGAGGGTTCGTCATCGCGCTTCACCTTCCTGCCGAATCCGAAAGTATAGGTTGCAGATAGCTGAATGAACGCCCTGCTCCTGCCATTGATAAATTGCTCGTAGGTGTCATAATAAAGGCTGTGCATCTCCTGCCGGACATTTCTCCAGTTCCAACGCGAGAAATTAATCATATCGGCCCTCACATTCCAGTCGGCGTTTGACCACCCCACGGTGATATACCAATCGCTTTTACCATGCTTCCAGATTCCGTTCATATCGCCATCGGCACTTGCATAGGGCGAGATATACGTCAACGTGAAATTCCAGTCTCCGACATAGTAGCGGGCCCGAGCATGCCAGTTGATGTATGACCGGTCATCATTATACGGGATTCCGTTATGATTGAGCAATTGACCTATCCTGCCGGAGAATACCAGTGACCGGTCAAGAAACTTAGCAGATCCTGAAATTCCGTAAGTTCCCTGGGCAAAACTACCCATCGGCTGCTTGATGGTGCGGATCACACCCGATGGTGTCGCCTCATAGTCATAGACATATCGGTTGCCCACAAACCACGCCCAAGCAAACGCACTAAGGCTGAAATTGTTGTCGGGAATCCATGTATATGTAAAGTCAATGTCGTAGTTTTCTGATCTGACCAGGTTTGGATTGCCGGTATATTTCATGAACGGAGTGGCCTCAATCACCTTGTCGCTCTTAAAGCTGGGCGACGGGAGCCATGACATATATCTGGCAGTCAGGCTAAGCGAGTTATGCCGGTCCGGGGAATATTGTAAGGATACACTCGCTTTGGGGGTTGATGGTTTGTCTACCATACCGCCGAATTGCAACCTGTCCCAGTCCCATGCAAAGGTGACCGATCCATACAGTTTGCTGAGCGAAATGTCGTAGCTCAATCCTGTTTCGATCCGCGATGTCTTAGCACGGTCAAGTGCTATGGCTGAGCCCGTGTAGCGCGTTCTGTTATATTCATACGACCCCTGCACGAAACCGAGTAAGGCGCCAGCATTGCCGAAGTCATGCCTGAATTTCAGATCGCCCTTGAACTGATTCGTGTTGTCGGAAGCACCATTCAGAATTTCAGGGAAACCCAGCTCTGAATATGACGATGCCTGCACCGTGTTTGAATATACATAGGCCGGCGTGAATGTCAACGAGTTATCACCCGGGAGAGAGAAAAAATAATATCCGTTGTAAGCGATGAACCTTGAGCACTTGTCAAGCATCGAAGAATAGGCCGAAGCTGGGTAGTCTGCGGGATTATAGCACACCATACCGGCCCTATCGGAATGGGGAGTGTCGTTGATACTTGCGTTGATCTGCGACGATGCCTGAACGTTATCCGAATTATAAGTGGCCTTGAAGGCAGCAAGATATTGCCGGTTGTCGCTATGTGAGGAGACAAGGCTTGAGAGACGGTTGAATTCCTTCAGACTGCCATCCGGCTGCGGGAGCCGATATGTTTCCGTCAGTTGAGATCCATCATGAGTGCTGTGGGTGCTGAAGCCGTAGCCCATCAGGTCATACGTCATCGACTTATATTGAAAGCGGACATTACCGAGCAGTTGCCCGGACCATAGACTGACAAGATTGACATGCTCGAATCCCTTGACATATCCCCCGTATTCATATTTAGCCATAATGAAGTTTATGACGTAGGGATGGCCCTGCAATCTTGGATCGGATGGATTTTCATAATATTCCACCCGTTTCACGTCGGAAGTCCGCATGGCTGTCAGGTCGTTTTCGCCTGCTGGAAGATAGTCGATGAACACTGCGACCGGGCGTCCTGCATTCGTCACTACATTGCTGCCGGAGACGAGACCAAGTTGAGGAATTGCCATGTGGCCCAGGAGATCGGCGCCGGTCTGAGAGGCACGCTTCTGCCGTGAAGTAGGGATATAAACCGATCGGTCGGCATAGAGATGGGAGTTTGAGGCCTCTACAGTTACATTCCCGAGTTTAACCGTCTGCTGTGGCATGATGAGAGTCCCGACGTTGAAGGAGGTGCAAAGATGGAAAACGGTTTTATAACCCACACTCGATAGTTTGGCTACTACCCTTTGCTGATCGCATGGTATTCTGAATCGCCCCTCTCTGTCGGTTATCCCGTAGGTCAGCACCGACGAATCCCTCGGAGCGAGAAGCATGACCGTTGCGGCAACTACAGGCTCGCTGTCAGTCCCGACGACACGGCCTGCGAAGATATATTTCCCGTGTTGCAGGGCTTCGAGATAATAGGTGTCGCCCGACTTGATCACGGTGACAGGATTGAGGCCGATAGTCTGACGGATAGCATCGTGGATATTATCGGCCCTGACGCTTGAGCTCGTAACATAGTTTTCGAGCTCATTGTAGATAAAGTTGATGTCAAGATCAGGATGATCGGCCATGATGCTTCGGATAGCTTTGGGCAATGGAGTGGAATCAAAGCGATATATAAAGGTCTCGGCTTGGACGGAAGCGATGGCCGCCAGTGCCATAAGCAACATTATAAGGCGAGCCATAGGTCAGTCGATTATTATGGCGTTGCCGTTGACAGTAAGGTTGATCTGCTCGAAGTTGTTGAGGCTCCCGACCACCTCATCCAAGCTCAGCGACTGATTCCACCTGAAGTAGAGTCTGAGCGATTTCGCCGCATCTGATCTGAATGAGACCGAATAGCCGTAGTGCTCCGCTATGCGGCCAATAATAGCCTCTAAGGGTTCGTCGTCGAAGATCACCGGAGCCGGATCATCAGAGTGAATATCACCCGTTGCTACTACAGTGTCGGGAGATGACGAGATCCACTCTGACGCAGTAACCGTCTCCTCGGCCTCCCTCAGCGCTTCCGGAGACCGATGCCACACACTCACTCCGACCACTGCCGCTGCCGTCAGCGATACGATTGCTATTGCCACCGTTGCGGCAACATTTCGCGTAACGACCCGCGTGAGACTTAAACGCGGCATCACCACTGCAGAAGTGTGATCTTCAGCAAATGATTTCCATTCGCTTTCCACGTCGGGCGACGGGAAATTGCCCAGGCTCGACTTGGTTTTATCCAGCACTTCAAACACTTCCCTCACCTCAGGATCACGAAGCATATCGGCTATCTCCGTTTCGTCATACCGCTCAGGATGCTCTATCGCATCAAACAGTTTGTCAATCTTATCCATTCCGAGATAATTTTTGGCGTAACACTTCTATTGCACGACGCAAATGCTTGTAGACAGCCACCTTACTTATCCCGAGAATATCGGCAATCTCCTGATAGCTTTTGCCGGAAGTGAACCGGAGTTCGACCACCCGGCGGCATGGTCCGGTCAGGTCATTGGCCACAGTAGAACGGATGAGCTCGATAGTTGCCTCGTCGGGCCATTCTTCATCAGCAATCTCCTCCTCGGCTGCAGAGAAGACCTCTTTCATCCGGTCTCTCACAGCAAGACTACGGATATATTTGAGACACCGGTTGCGCACAGCCGCCATCAGATATCTCTCCGTGGGATCAGTCATCCCCGAGCGGAGCAATGCCTCGAACACATCGTGCACGATGTCGCGCGCCACATTCTCATCGCGAAGCATCAGAACAGCAAGCCGATACATCCCGATATAGTAGGTGCGGAAAAGGTGACTTATGTCATTTGTCGTCGTCATACATAACTATGACCCCTCATCCGCTCAAAAACTAACCTCCCTCGATTTATTTTTTTAAGTTAACGTGCAAATTACAGAAAAATCAGCGCTACTCCACCTACCGCGACGATGCTGCCTATTATGTCGAGAGCCGTGATCTTCTGGTGCATGAATATCACCGACGGAAAGAGAATGAATATCGGCACAAGAGCCATCAGAGTGGCTGCGATGCCGGTGGATGTATAGAGCACGGCCAGCAACGAGAGGCTCACGCCCACCACCGGGCCGAATACCGTGGCTATGGTCATGGCCGTCATCGCGGTCTTGTTGCGCACCATCACAGCCACACTTCCCGACTCGCCCCTGACGAGCAAAATGATCGTGAATCCCACTATTGCGCAAAGACACCTGATCAGTGTTGCGGCAAACGGCATCATCACACTTTCGGCATCGACACCGGCGGGAAGCGACTCCTCATAGCTTATCATTCCGATCTTGCTTATCACCAGTCCTACGCCCTGCCCTATCGCAGCGCCAGTTCCTAAGAGGGCCGCGAGAGGAGTTATCTTCAATCTGATCTTACTGTTTCCCGAAGCCGGCGACCTGCCCATCACCGACATTCCGATACCGCCGAGGATCAGCAATATGGCCAACCAGGTGATGCTGCGCAGCTCCTCCCCGAAAACAAAGTATCCTCCTACGGCCGAAAATAGCGGCGCCATTGTCATGAACAGCTGTCCGTAGCGTGAACCCATCTCCTGATAAGCCCTGAAGAGGCATATATCGCCGAACACATAGCCGACAAGGCCGGCCAGAGAAAGCCATCCCCAGGTTGCACTGTCGGCATACAGAGGCAGGCAACTGCCGGTCGTAACCCATAGCAGCACAAGAAAGATCGGTATCGCGATACACATCCTCACCACATTCATTGTCAGTGCAGAAGCATAGCGGCTTGCCTTTTCAGCCGCCAGAGCCGTAATTGTCCACGACACCGCAACTACCAATGAGATTATTTCACCCGTGGCAGAATTCATCTTGTCTCCTCGCTAATAATTCGTATTATCCCTATAGGGCATCAGGCTCTTCTATCCCGAGTATGAAACGGGCCTCATCGGCAAGAGAGCGCGCCAGGGTGGCTGTCGACCCGTAACCCGCGGCGGCTTCCGCTTCGGCGGCCTCAAGCACTTTTTCGGGCATGGTATTTACCAGATTCCACAGCAGACGCACCCCGGCGTAGCGCACATCTTCGTCGGCCTCATCATCTCCCAGACAGGAAAGAGCGAGATCAAGAGCATCATCGCGCCGGCGCAGGAGAGCATGGCACAGAATATCCGTAGCCTCCCGGCTCGTCGAGGTCCGGATCCACTCCCGGGCTTCGCCGGCAGTAAGCAAACCGGCATCCGCCACAAGCGGGGCGAGCAACTGGCTCTCACGGCATGAGGTGTCTGCCCTCAGTTCGGCAACCAGAGACGGATCCGGCTGCTGCCGGGCCGCGATCTCCTTAAGCTGAGGCAGATTCACACCCATGATAAAGCGGTAGGGCGAGCCGCCCTTGCGCAGCGCGTCGGCCACAATTCCGTTTCTCATGGCATACATCTCCCGCTTTATTTCCTGCATTCTGTTATAACTCATCTCGAAACAGCTTCAAAAAATATGATCATTCAGACTGCAAAGTTAGTCATTAGCCGCAGTGGCAACAAATTTATTTTTGCACTCTCCAATGCTTTTGATTAACTTTGCAGTCTTGATGGAAACTATACTTTACATCATCTTTGCAGGAATAATGATAGGCATACTTATTTCGGCACCGATGGGTCCGATAGGTGTGCTCGTAATCCAGCGTACCCTTAACCGCGGACGACGCAAAGGTCTCGCAACGGGTCTGGGGGCATCGCTCTCAGATATCATCTATTGTCTTCTCACGGCGTTTGGCCTGTCGTTTGTCACCGACTTCATAGCCGCCCATCGTCCGGTGCTTCAGTGTATAGGCTCTGTGGTGCTTGTAGCCTACGGTATATATCTGTTTCTCAACAATCCGACCCGCCGCGTAGAGTTGCCCAAGACGCCCGGCCATTCAGGTACATTCCTGCGCGATTTCGCCACCGGATTTCTCCTCACTTTCTCCAACCCCCTGATCCTCTTCTTCATCGTTGGCCTGTTTGCCCGCTTCAACTTCCTTGATCTACCCACGAGCGGCGCCCACTATGTCCTCGGATTCATCTGCATCGCGGGGGGCGCCATTGCATGGTGGACAGGCATCACTTATCTCATCGACAAGATACGCGGCCGCTTCACTGTAAGGTCAATGCGCCGCATCAACCGCGCCATAGCATTGTTTGTCCTTTTGATGGCAGGCTTCGGCATATATGATTCCGTAGGCCTGATCATGGCATCGTGACCCTCTAAATTCCCCTCATACTCATACCCATGGATCCACTCCACA
This sequence comes from uncultured Bacteroides sp., assembly GCA_964461785.1. GTDB lineage: Bacteria > Bacteroidota > Bacteroidia > Bacteroidales > Muribaculaceae > Paramuribaculum. Next base: position 1,664 of record CAYWWE010000087.1, on the reverse strand, counting down.
TTCCCTATCTTCCCGCTCTCGCTTCATGCCGTGATCTTTCTGATGCCAGCAAGATTCTCGAAGAGCATGGCAAGCGCATCTCTATTGACAACGTGAACTGGCCCGATCAGTTTCCCTATCATCCGCTGACATCCGTCACCCTCGGCCACGACGGCAAAGATATCTATGTCGATTTTTTCGTGCGCTGCAACTACCTGCGTGCCGTCAACACCACCAATATGTCGCCGGTGCATGAAGACTCGTGTGTGGAGTTTTTCGTTGCCCCCGAGGGTCGCTCACCCTACATCAACTTTGAATGTAACTGCATCGGCACCATCTCAGCGGCCCGACGCACCGACCGCCACAATGCCACTCCCCTCACCGATGAGGAGCTTGACAGCGTGCGCCGCTACGCTTCATGCGGCAACCGTCCGTTTGAGACGCTCGAAGGACTGTTTTCGTGGAATCTGTGCGAGGCAATCCCCATGAAGCTCCTCGACATAGAATGGAAAGGCGAGCCGATAGAGCTGATGGGTAACTTTTACAAATGTGCCGACAAGACCTCTGCCCCCCACTTCCTCTCCTGGGCTCCAATCGACACACCGCAGCCCGACTTTCACCGCCCCGAATTCTTCTCTAAGATCATACTCGACGCCTGAACGCGCCGGTGTCTTGAAGACCGACAATGAATACAAAGCCGCCCGAAGGAATGATCCCGGGCGGCTTTGATTTTCTTGTCTGTAATCGTTAAGCGAGGCTGAGCCTTACTTGCGGATACCAAGCTCTTTCTGGGCGATGATAGCGCGGTAGCGGTTGATGTCCTTCTTGATGAGGTAATCGAGAAGGCGACGACGCTTACCTACGAGAGCCTTAAGAGCGCGTGCTGTGGTATAATCTTTGTGATTTGACTTCAGGTGCTGAGTCAAATGAGCAATACGGACTGAGAATAATGCTATCTGAGCTTCGGGGGAGCCAGTATCAGTCTTGCCCTTACCGTACTTCTCAAAGATTTCCGTCTTTTCTTCAGAATTCAGGTGCATTCTTTCGAAGGGATTGTTAGAGGTGATTATGTATATTTTTATTTATCGGCGGCAAAGGTAATAATTTTTTTTCACATATCGGCAATCGGGACGCAGAGAAGTTGCGGAAGAGTGTCGATTGTGACCGCTGCATGGTTCTTTTCAGGATATTTATCAATCCCGGCAGCAAATATGGCCGGACCGGAAACAGGATGCTCGATCCTCACGGTGTGCCAACCCATAGCCTTGGGATGAATAAAATCTTTTGCGAGATTATCGCCGACATAAATGCGGTGGGTGCAACCGGGGGTTAGCCGCTCCATCCTCTCAAACGGGACAGGCGAATATTTCTCGGCTCCGATGGCTTCCGACACGGAGATCCGCTCCTTATCGACAAAGCGCCCTATACCCAGAGCCTCGATCTTGAGCGACTGAGTCTCGACACGCCCGTCGGTAATCAGTCCGAGGGTGGCGCCACGGCTCCGGAGGGTGGCGAGGGTGGCCTCAACCTCGGGCTTGAGCGAGATCGACGGAGTGTGGGACCGATACACGCGGCGCATCCACTGGATGTCGGCGATCTGTGACACCTCGGGCGGAAGTGCGGCATGAAGGGCATCGAAAGCACCCGGTCCGTGGATGGGATAACGCGACATGATCCCGACCATC
>CAYWWE010000086.1:0-10069 GCA_964461785.1 uncultured Bacteroides sp. | reverse complement strand
GAAAGCCGGGCGCTCCTTGCTGCGAAGGGGTGCCCGGCCTGAATGAGAGGGGGAGGGGGATCAGAAGCTGAGGCGCGTGGGGCGCGGAGTGCGGATGCGCGGCTTGAGCTCGCCGCCCGTCACGATGGCCGACTTGCTCTGCGGCACAACCACCATCGAGGCGCCCGCGCGGGCAGTGTCGTGGCCCGGAGCAACGGTCCATGTGCCGTCGGCCGGATGGAACACGCAGGTGTAGGTGTTGAAGCGATACCACTCGATCGGGTGCGACAGATAGTCGGGAGCCTGGTTGATGAGAGCCGCCAGGAAAACACCGGCATTGACGCCGCCGATAGCCACGATGTCGCCGTTGGGCAGCGAAGCCGCAACGCCACCGCCCAGCCCGAGAGGAGTGCCGTCGGGTTCGGTCGGACCGGCCACAGCCGTCCACTTGTTCTTGCGGGGATCATAGCACAGACCGTCGGTCGACACCGTCGGCTCAGCCTTGGCCGTGCGTCCCGCAAAGCCGCCGAAAACGTAGATCTTGCCGTCGGCCGCTGCCACGGCGGGCTGCACACGCGGGTTGCCCGGCATCTGCTTCAGCGCCACCCAGCCTTTGGCCGGCTGGTCGAGGTCGAGGCAGAGCAGCTCATTGCCCGGGAGTCCGTCGGGGCCGTTGCCGCCGGCGAGATACACCTTGTTGCCGATTGCTGCCGCAGCGGCATTGTCGATGCCGTAGGGGAGCGACGGGAGGGTCGAGAGCTCGCTGCCGTTGAAGAGGTAGACATCTTTCGACAGCCCCTGGGCGTTGCTGCCGCCGATGAGCACAGCCCCCGCCTCGACGCTTGCCGTAGCGCCGTAGGCCATCGGAGCGGGCATGTGGGCCACCAGAGTCCAGTCTATCTGCTCGGCCTCAGGGTCGGCGGTGTAGATGCCCGAATAAAACTTTTTCTGCGCGCCCGGAGCCATGGGGGTGTCGGTGGGGAAGTTGCAGCCACCGGCTATCATGACCAGCCCCGAGGGGAGCAGGGCAGCGAATGAGCCCGACACGCCGCGCTCGATCCCCTGGTCGGGATCAGGGCCGTTTTCGACTGCGATGCGGAAGGTCGAGGCGGGGAGGAGGGCGCCGTTGACGAGGTTGGCGCGGGTGAAGGGTTGCCAGCCGTAGCGGGCAGCCGTGGGATTGGGTTCTTGCATGGATTTAAGGATTATGCGGTTGCCCGACACAGTGGCTGTGGCAGGATAATAAGGACCGAGGATTGATGAGGCCACCTCGAAGCCAGTGATCTCGCTGCCCGACGAGGGCTGCATGCCGCCGTCGGCATACTCCATCTCGATGGCCAGCGCGCCGCCCGGGAGAGCCTCGGCCCTGACCGGGAGCGGACCCGAGGGCACAACGTTGCCCATCGAGTAGACGTGGTGGAGAGCCAGACGGCTCAGACGCTCGCCCACGGGCTGCTTGTTGGTGGGGTGGACGTCGAGAGAGTCGCCCTGATCGCTCGACACGGCCATGCGCACCCCGGGGATCTTCGCGGCCAGACGGCGCTGGCTGTCGCGGAACGAGGGCCACGACGGACGGTCGATGCTCGATAGCTGCACGATCAGGAAAGGCATCTCGGGACTGTCGAAGGTGTTGCGCCACGAGTCGACCAGATAGCCGAACAGGCGCTCATGATTCTCGACGTTGTGGGCATTGCTCTCGCCCTGATACCAGATGGTGCCCGCAAACGGAAACTGTCCGAGCGGACGGATGCCGGCTGCGTAGAGATACGACGGCTCGTAGGGGTGGCGGTGGGCGCCGGGAGCGTTCTTCTCGGCACGGCCCTGAGCCCAGGGCTGCACATAGTCGTTGCGCTTCCAGTTGACCAGCACGGCAGGCTCCTCGCGCTTGAGCGTCTCGATGTCGATCCAGCTCTCGGTGGTCGAGCCCCCCACGGGGTTGGCCACGATGCCCACGGGCACCTTGAGCGAGTCGCGGAGCTGCCGGGCAAAGAAGTAGGCCACGGCGCTCACGTCGGCCACCGTCTCAGGCGATGCAGCAGCCCAGCGGTCGGGTACACTGTAGTAGTTGAGCGAGTCGACGGCCTCGATCTTCTCCTTGCTCCAGGTCACATTGTTGGTCGAGGCCGAGGGGGTCATGGTGAAGAAGCGCAGCAGAGGGTCGGCCGACGAGGCTATCGCCTCGGCTCCGGTCTTGGCGTGGCGGAGATGAAACTCCATGTTGCTCTGGCCCGAAGCGAGCCACACCTCGCCGATGGCCACATCGTCGAGCACGATGGTGGTGTCGGGAGCGCTGACGGTCACGGTCAGCCCCGTGGCTTCGGGGCGCGAGGGCAGGGTCACGCTCCAGTCGCCGTTGTAGTCGGCCACGGCCGACGCCTTGTCTCCACCGAGGGTCACGGTGACAGCCGTGCCGTTGTCGGCCTTGCCGGCGATGCGTATCGGGCGGTAGCGCTGGAGCACCATGCCCGGAGCGTAGACGGGGAGCATACGGGTGCCTCCGCGGCGGCCGGTGATGGCCGAGGCAGCCTCACGGGCCATGATGGCGGCTCCGGTAGCGTCGGGGTGGATGGCATCGCCCAGGAGCTCCGGACGGTCCATGAGCGGACGCCCGAAATCCATAAGCTCCACATCCGCCACCTCGGCCACACGGCCTATCGCGGCGTTGATGCTGTCGCGCCATGCCTGAGTGCCCGTCGGAAAACGCTTGTGGGCGGCTCCGAGGGGAGTGAGGCGCGAGATGATTATGCGCACGTCGGGGTTGACGCGCCGGTAGGAGTCGATGAGCGACAGATAGTCCGTGATAAACTGGTCGCCGTAGTCGGGCCAGTTGCGCGGATCGGTGTCGTTGATGCCGAGATGGATGATGGCAATGTCGGGGTTGAACTCAAGCGACGCGGCATACTCCGGCACCTTCGTGTAGGGGTTGTGCCCGTGGTTGAGCAGTGTGCTGCCGCTGTGGCCGAAGTTGGCCACCTCGTAGCCGTTGCCGAGCAGGCGCCCCAGCACGGAGGGATACGAGTTGTGCTCGCGGTTTTCTACTCCGTGGCCGTAGGTGATGCTGTTGCCGATGCAGGCCACCTTGAGAGGCCGCTCCTGGGCAGCCTCCGTCAGAGGGGCAGTCAGGGCCGCGAAGGCCGCCAGCAGCAGCCCGGTCCTGAAGGCTTTGGTGATGTTTCGACGCAGATCCATGGTGCGTCAGAGCTTGGTCAGGATGTCGTCGATGAGAGTGGCGCTCTTTATCATCATGCGGGGGATGTGGAAGGGTCCCTTGAAGATGTTGCCTTTGGCCGGCTGAGCCACGGTGCCGTCGCGGTGGAGATAGCCATACCATTCGCCGTATTCGGCATCGGGCAGATGCTTGTAGGCCCAGTCGTTGACCTGCTTGTGCATCTCGAGGTAGCGGCTGTCGCCAGTGGCGAGATAGGCATAGAGGGTAGCGATCACACCCTCGGTCTGCGGCCACCAGAATTTCATGTCCTGCGAGTAGTCCTGAGCCGGGAAGCCCTTGCAGTCCACAAAGTTGATGATGCCGCCAAACTCCTTGTCCCATCCTGCCTCCCAGGCCCAGTCGATGATGGTCAGGGCCATGTCGGTGAGGGTCTTGTCCCAGTTGCGGAAACGGGCCTCCTCAAGGATGAACCATGCGGTCTCGATGCAGTGGCCCGGATTGACGGTGCGTCCGGCTATGGTGTCGATGAGCTTGCCGTCGGGTGTCACCATCTCCAGCAGGGCCTTCACCTCGGGGTGCATGAAGCGGGTGCGGATCAGTTCGAGCGACGTGTCGATCTGCTTGTCCAGGCCGGCCTCGGCGGCTGCATGATCTCCGACAGCGCGGCGGATGCACGCTGCCGTGTTGAGCAGGATCATGGTTATTGAGTGGCCTATAGCCTGAAGCTCAGGCAGATATTTAGGCTCCAGCACTCCGGGGGTGTTGATGAAGCGCACGATGTCGGCAAAGAGCTTGAGAGCTTTCCGGCCATACTCAGGCTTGCCGGCGGCGATCGAATACTCGCTCATGGCGATGGCGGCGAAGCACTCCGAGAACACATAGCGGCGCTTGCGCAGAGGGCGCCCCTCGGCGGTCACCTCAAAATACATCCGGCCGTCGGTGTCGAAGCAGTGAGCCTCGATGAAGTCGATGCAGCTGCGCGACATCTCGAGATATTCGGGCGACTTCTGGATATGGTTGTAGGCAAACGCAAACACAAATGCGCAGCGGCCCTGAAACCACACGCTCTTGGTCGTGTCCATGAGGCGCCCCTCGCGGTCAACACAGGTATATACGCCGCCGTTGACCGGGTCGGCGCCGTGTTCGAGCCAGAAGGGGAGGATATCGTTGACGAGATCGGCGCGGTAGCGGTTGCCCCAGCCTGAAAGATACTCTCTGATCGAGTCTTTGTCGGTAAACATATTACGGAAGGAGTTTCGGTTGATATTCTGATGTTATAGGGAGTGGATCGCGGCTCACCAGCGCTGATAGTGCACTGCGTCGGGATTCCATTTGTCTTTGGGAGTGCCCTCGCCGGCCGGGTGACCCATCGTGATGATGTTGAGCGGGGTAACATAGTCGGGCAGCCCGAGCACACGGCTCACCGGCACCACACGCTCATGCATCGGATAGACACCGCACCACACCGCGCCCAGCCCGAAAGCATGCGCGGCCAGGAGGATGTTTTCCGTCGCTGCCGAGCAGTCCTGGATCCAGTATTGGCGCCCCTCGCCGTCGAGGGTCTTCTGCATATTGCCGCACACGATGATGGCAGCGGTGGCGGTGGCGAGGTTGGCGTGGGGATGCACCGCATTGAGGCTGTCGAGCACCTCGCGCTCCGTCACGACCACAAACTCCCAGGGCTGCTTGTTGACGGCTGTCGGAGCCGCCATGCCGGCCTTGACAATGGTCTGGAGAGTGTCGCTCCCGATGGGCTCCGGCGTGAACTGCCTCACACTCAGGCGTGTCATTATATTGTCGATGACCGCCTCCGTGGAGGCCGACTCAGGGGCCTGTTGAGGAGTCTGGGCCGACTGAAGGCCGCACGATGAGGCGAGAACTGCCATAGCGGCTGTGGCTGTAGCGGCGAAATGATATTTCATTGTGGTTAGAAATAAAGTTAATCCAACCGCAAAGGTAGCGAAAACATTGCTAAAAGTCAAGAATAGTTTTACGGCAAAATGAGCATCACGTGGGAGGCGGATTTAGGAGAATTGGTGATTAACGATTGCAAATCAACGTCATTAACATTTATTTGCGAAAAATATTTGCCGGATCGGGAGATATGGAGTAATTTTGCACAGATACATTCAGATATCTTATAATCATAATGATGATAGGCTGACTGTTCCCCTCGGTTGTCCGGGGGGAATCCGGCCGAATCGCTGAACCGACAGATTATAACACTTATATATACTTGAATTTTGGTTATGAGGGAGGTGCGCTGCTGTGAAGTAGTGCACTTTCGTTGTTTTTATACCCCTCCTCCCTCACGGTTGCGGTAGGACTGAAGCAGCTCGTCGAGCGTGGCCGGCTCTCCGGGAGCCACAAGGCCGGCCAGGGCACCTGCGCGCCCGAGAATCTCGGCAGGCGTGGCGCCGGACGCACGCAGTGACTCCATTGAGAGCGACGCATCGCGCTTGGATAGCCGCTGGCCCTCGCCGTTGGTTATAAGAGGGAGATGCGCCCATCGGGGAGGCGTCTGGCCGAGCAGACGGTAAAGATAGGTCTGCTGTGCGGCCGAAAGGAGCAGGTCGGCGCCACGCACCACTTCATTGACCCCCATCATGGCATCGTCAACCACCACAGCCAGCTGATAGGCCCACGCTCCGTCTGCCCGCCTGACTATGAAGTCGCCGCACTCTGATGCCAGATCTACGCGCTGCGGGCCGAAATAGCGGTCGGTGTATTCAATCACCTCGCCGGGTGGAACATAAAGGCGCCTCGATCCCTTTCCTTCCGGGCGGGGGAACGGAAGCCCGGTCTGTGGACGGCACGTCCCGGCATAGATGATCCGCCCGTCGCTCTGATGAGGAGCCGATGAGGCCATGATGTCGGCCCGCGTGCATCGGCAGGCATATACGAGTCCGAGATCTTCGAGGCGCTCCAGCGCCCGGGCATAATACTCACCCCGCAGGCTCTGGCAGTAGGGGCCGGCAGGACCCGAGCCGGCGAGGCCCCCCTCATCCCATTCGAGGCCGAGCCACGACAGATCGTCCTCTATCAGCCGGGCATACTCCTGACGCGACCTCCCGGGGTCGAGATCTTCGATGCGCAGGATCCAGCGTCCTCCGGCACTCCGCGCCGAGAGCCACGACATCAGGGCTGCGTAGATGTTGCCTAAATGCATCCGCCCGGTGGGCGAAGGGGCGAAACGTCCGGTTACGGTCATAATAGGGATTGAGAATGGTGTTGTTGCGTCAGTGCAAAGATAGTGAATAATGGGGAGAGAAGTGGGAAAATAATTTGCCGGGGGAGGAAAAAATCACTATCTTTGCAGCATAAAACCGCCGGCAGCGGCGGCGGAGAAGCGCATCGCGCGCATTTCCGGACACAACTAACATCGCTGTCATCAGATCCAAGGGGTCCGGTCAGGCTGCACGCCTGTCGGGGCTTCATTTATTTTTTACTTTTTCCTAACCCGAATAACTACTATCTACACCATGGCAATAACTTATATGACCAAAGAGGGCTATAAGCGCAAGATGGAGGAAATCGCTTATCTGGAGTCGGTTAAGCGTCCTGAGATCTCCCGCGCCATAGCCGAGGCCCGCGACAAGGGCGACCTCTCGGAAAACTCCGAGTATGATGCGGCCAAAGAGGCCCAGGGCATGCTTGAGATGAAGATAGCCCAGCTCAAAGACCTCGTTGCCAACTCACGCATTATCGACGACGCAAACCTCAACACCGAGGAGGTACAGATCCTCAACACAGTCCGCATCCGCAATGTGGCCAACGGTGCCGAGATGTCCTATACCATAGTGGCCGACTCCGAGGCCAATCTCAAGGAGAAGAAGATCGGCTCATCGACACCCATCGCCAAGGGTCTGCTCGGCCACAAGAGCGGAGAGACCGTTGAGATCAAGGTGCCCGCGGGAGTCATGAAATTCCAGATTGTAGAGATATCAATCTGAGCGCCATGGCTTCGATATTTTCACGCATCATAGCAGGCGAGATCCCCTGCTACAAGATAGCCGAGGATGACCGCCACTTTGCCTTTCTCGACATCAATCCCGTCAATCCCGGTCATGTCCTCGTGGTGCCCAAACGCGAGGTGAGCTATATCTTCGATCTCACCGACGAGGAGTATCTCGCCCTGGAGCTCTTTGCCAAGCGGGTGGCCGAGGGCATGAAAGAGGCCGTGGACTGCAAGCGAATCGGTGTGGCAGTAATAGGTCTCGAAGTGCCTCATGCCCACATCCACCTCATCCCTATCACCAACGAGGGCGACATGAGCTTCGCCACCAAGCACACCCTCCCGGCAGAGGAGATGGAGTCGCTGCGCAGCCGCATCTCCGAGGCTGTGGCCCGTCATCTCTGATCTTCAGCCCCGACCAAACCAACCAGATTATTCACCCCTGTTTTACTCCTGACCCAATTGGACAACTTTACCTATTGCACCCCGACCAAATATGTCTTCGGACGGGGAGCCGAAAATCAGGCCGGAGCTGAGGCCAAAGCCTCGGGCATGACCCGCGTGCTGGTGGTCTACGGCCACTCGTCGGCACGCCGCAGCGGAGTGCTCGACCGCGTGACCTCCTCGCTTCGCAGTGAGGGGATAGCCGTGACGGAACTCGGAGGCATTGACCCTAATCCCACCGATCCCAAAGTGCGCGAAGGCATAGAGATCTGTCGCCGCGAAGGGATTGATGGTCTCGTGGCCGTGGGCGGCGGATCGGTAATCGACACAGCCAAGGCCATTGCAGCCGGTGTGCCCTACGACGGCGATTTCTGGGACTTCTGGGCCGGCAAGGCCACAGTGGCCAATGCCCTCCCCGTAGGCTGTGTGCTCACCATCCCCGCCGCCGGCAGCGAAGGATCCGGCAACTCCGTGATCACCCTTCTCGACGGTATGCACAAGATATCGCTCCGCACCGACTACTGGCTGCGCCCCAAATGGAGCCTGCTCGACCCGGAGCTCACCTATAGCCTCCCGCCCTATCAGACCGCCAGCGGCATAGCCGACATGATGGCCCACATCTTCGAGCGCTACTTCTCCAACACTCCCGAGGTAGAGGTCACCGACCGTGTGGCCGAGGGCGTTCTGAAGGCCATAATCACGACTGCTCCCAGAGTCATGGCCGAGCCCGACAATTACGATGCCCGCGCCAACATCATGTGGGCCGGAACGTTGGCCCACAACGGTATCTGCGGCACAGGACGCCGCGAGGACTGGGTGAGCCACTTTATGGAGCATGAGATTTCGGCCGTCTACGGCGTGACACATGGAGCCGGACTTGCTGTAATTATCCCTGCGTGGATGACCTTCATGGCCAAGCACCATCCTTTCAAGATAGCCCAGTTTGGCCGACGTGTGTTTGGCGTGACCTCTCACGACGACGCCACCGCAGCGATGGAGACCGTCATGAGCCTCAAGGCTTTCTTCGGCTCTCTCGGCCTCCCCGTGACCTTCGCCGGCCTCGGCATCGATCGGCCCGACATCGACCTTCTCGTCAAGAAACTCCATGAGAACAAAGGCCAGGAGATAGGCGGGTATTACCGCCTCGGCCCGGCCGACACCGCTGAGATCTACCGTCTCGCCCTCTGATTTATCTCCACAATATTGGCGCGCTCCGGAAGCGGGAGGTTGAGTCCCGCTTCCGGAGCGCAGCTATTACGAATCAAAGATTATGAAACTTATCTGCTCACTGATTATTGGTGTAGTTGCCATTGTAGCCGCAGGATGCAGCAACGGACAAGGAGCTCGTGTCAATACCGGCAGCGACGGACTATTGACAATCGACGTGGAAGACCTTATGAGATTGCCGATTGAGGATTTTGATGCGCGCACTAATCCTGCTATATCCTCGGTGGAGTATTTCCAACCTCACGACACTCTGATCTATCCGTTTGGAATACCGGTTCTCGGTGATTCGCTGATGGGTCTTGACAGTAACAGCGGCGTTGTTACGGTGTTCAACCGCAATACGGGGGGACTGGAAGCGTCCTTTTCCCATAACGGTCCCGGGCCAAAAGAATACACATATTGTTTAGGCGTGGCAGCCGACTTCAAGAATAAAGAAGTCTATGTATTAGCGACCAAAGCAGCTAAGATACTCCGCTATTCGTTTGACGGAACGTATATTGACGAGATTGTTCCGGATGCTAAGATATTTCCCACCCCGAAATCGTTCAGGATTCATTCGGATTCCTGTCTGTTTGTAGAGCAAAGCACATACGGAAGAGCCGTTTATGGAGAAGCAGGCGACTCTCTTGTCGATACGCCATTTCTGCTTGTGAATATCTTTACGGGCCATGTGACTTCGCTGCCTATTTCACGCTTCGATGCAAGGATAGGTCCACGTTATGTTCCTAAGAAGCCTTCAATTTTTGCACCAAATTTTCAGATATCGATGTCAGATTTCGCTGGAGGCGAAGGTGGTAAGATAATTTCGGAATACTCAAACGATACGATATATAGAGTTGACAATGACAGGGTTGTGCCAATTGCAGTTAAAGCTAACTGGAGTAAGAGCATAGATAGCCCCGATCTGGTTGCTATGCAATTTGTTAACGATAGCTATATGATTTTTGAAATAGTGCGGAAAACTACCAACCACAGCGCCGAGTCGATATCGGTTGATGAAGATAGGTCGGGCACATTTATATATGATCGCAAGAACAATCAGTTTCACCGGTATGCCGATTCGGATATGTTTTACGAGTCGGGGGGATACTTATTTACCATGGCTTCAGTTGATAAGCTAAAGGATCGTGCCGAAGCCGGCGAAATAAGCGATAAAGAGCTGCTGGATCTAATTGAGCGCTCAAATGTCGAGAGTAACTGGGTGACGACGATTTATCACATCAAGGAATAAGCCGGTCAGTCGGAATCGCCCATTTACCGAAAATCTTCACATATTTGTGAAGATGAGGAATCAG
>CAYWWE010000085.1:0-10090 GCA_964461785.1 uncultured Bacteroides sp. | reverse complement strand
CCATTCTACCGACGAGCTCCGTCTGCCCAACCCCTTCTGGATCTCCTATCTCTATAGCCAGAACACAATGATGCCGATTGAATTTGACGCCGACGAGGACTGGGAAATCCAATCCATCAGAGCTGAAATCACCGACAACAACTGGTATCCTAACGACGCCCCTGATCCTTATACCGCCTCGTCACCCATAACACCCGATGATGGATCCAATCCCGGGAATAAATATTATGAGTCTTTCTTCTCATATATTGCTAATCCTAATACTGACGGAAACTACAATGGCTTCCTTGCCCTTCAGAAGCCTAAAAATCTGACTTTGGTAAAAGCCGAGGATGAGAATGGAGTGGAGCTTACAACCAATTTCCCGTTATCTTACACTTCTAACTTTAATAATTATAATGTAAACCTCAAAAATGGTGTCAGGGTCTATAGTAAGGACGCCACAGAAGAGAAAAACAGGATTGGGATTAGTACGATTCCGGTTTATAAGGCTCTTACTGGGGACGTGGCTCATGTTGCCTGGGAGGATGGCACATATTATGTCAAACTCCCCATCTGGACCCGCCCTAAGCTGCTCATCAAGGAGACTGGCTACACCGGCAATAATCCCTATGTCTCCTACTATCGTGATGCCAAAGTCCAGGTCACCGTCACTCTGCAGAATACCAAAACCGGCCAGACAAGGACTTTGACCAAAATGGTAGACCAGAACGGTGACACACATGACGAAGTTCTTGTCCGTCAGGTACGCCGACTGATTAATCCCAAGGGAGTGTGGCGCAAAGCCGGAAGCACGGAATCTTTCCATGTGGTGCTCAAGACGCTTGAGAGCGAAACCTCAACTCACTTCACTAACATCATTTCTGACGGCCCCTGGCGAGCGTATGTCCTCCACGACACTGATGCAAATGACATCAATGGTCAGGGTGGCTTCGTAAAGCTCCGTGGTGCAAACGGGACCACAACAGCCTCCACAACCTTTGATTGGACAGAAGTAATGGATGGAAAAAACGAGGACAGAACCTATACACGTTCTTGCATCGAAGGTGTCGGAAACACGCCCATCGACTTCACAATCCAGTTCCTACCTCAGACTAATCTCGCTAAAAATGAGCATGCGATTATCCGCGTCGAATACAACAACTACACCTGCTATCACCTGATCTTTGTCCGCCGAGGCTATGAGCCGGAAGACCTCGACGACTGCGGCAAGAAGTGGATGGTGTTCAACAATGTCTCGCAGAATGAGGTGACAAGCGATCCCCGCGATGAAGGATCATTGTTTAAATTCGGAAATTGGGGAGGTATCCCGACTGAGTATAACGTCAACAATGACAGCAAGGGCACATACTGGAATATGATTGTCCCCAACGACTTTAACGAAAATGCGTTGGGCAACACTCAGATCAACCTCACTGACGGCACAACCAAAACCTACGCAGGTATAATAACCGATTACAAGCCGCGATCCAACAACACTGCTAAATTTGCAAAGCCCTCCGGAATGCGTGTTGCTACCTACGATGACTATTTCGGTCATCTCGCGCCCGCGCAGGAAGACGAACAGAGTTTTGCAATCAAGACCGGATTAGGTGTGCTCTATGCTGACGGCGCTACCGAGACTCTGGAAGACATAAATCAGGTCTACGGATATAAAGCCGGTGGCCCGAAAAATTATGGCATGCGTGGAGTCTTTGCCTACAACATGAACACTGGCAAAAACCTATTCTTTCCGATCGGATCGTCAGGCTACGGTCATCGAAAATCATCTCTCAGTAATGGCCAATCCACATTGAGTGGACTCCTCCGATATAACACTGCCAATCGTTGGGGCTATTTCAATGCCATCATAGCAAACCGCTATCCCAACGGCATGTTTGACGCGCCGCTTCTGTTTGATATCTTCCGCTCCGAGGGAGCCATATATTATTTCGGTGAGCAAGGACCTCCAAATGGAGAGCAAGATCCTAATACCCATGAAAATATACAGTTTTATCTCGGCTGGGATATGAACTTCTTTACCCTCGACTTCAATCGTATCGCGGATGCAAATATTGGTAATGGCGATGATGCCTGCTTCGTAAGATGCATAGCCGATTGATCCCGCCTATCCCTCAACAGCGAGCGGACGCCTCCCCGGCGCCCGCTCGTTTTTTATACGCTACCCCACCGCGCCCCGACGGGACGCATCATAATGCACGCATCGTTTGTCGTTTTTTATCAAAAAATTTGGGAGTTTGGAAAATTCGGGATAACTTTGCGGTGTACTATTTCACTAATACACTATGCTACGCATCGACAACATAAGTTACTCCTATCCCGGACGCCGAAGCAGGATGGTGCTCGACGGCTTCTCGCTCTCGCTCGACCCGGGAAATATATGCGGCCTCCTCGGCCCCAATGGCGCCGGCAAATCGACTCTGTTCTATCTCATTGCCGGATTGCTTAAACCGGCCAACGGAACGATTGACTACAACGGCTTCACACCCCGGCAGCGTAAGGTAGCCTTCCTTCGCGACATCTTTCTCGTGCCCGAGGAGCTCGATCTCCCCTCCATGACCTTAGGAGAATATGTCAGGATCAACGCGCCGTTTTATCCGCGATTTTCCGGCGAGACTCTCAACGACTGTCTGCGCATGTTTGAGCTCACTCCCGACATCCATCTCGGGCGCCTCTCGATGGGCCAGCGCAAAAAGGCATTCATGAGTTTCGCTCTGGCCTGCCACACTTCGCTGCTGCTTATGGACGAACCGGCCAACGGACTCGACATTCCCGGCAAGAGCGCATTCCGCAAGGCCGTTGTAGAGAGCATGACCGACGAACGGACGGTGATCATCTCGACGCATCAGGTACACGACATCGACCGCATCATAGACCATGTGGTGATAACGGGGCCCGAGCGGGTGCTTCTTAACGCCTCGGTGTTTGACGTGGCGTCGAAACTCTCATTCCGCTTCACTCCCGACGCTGAGGAAATCCGCAGCGCTCAGGTGGCCGTGGCCGTGCCCGGCGGCGCCAACATCGTGGAACTCAACCCCACGGGCGAACCCCTCACGGAGGTCGATCTGGAGACCCTCTTCCTGCTTGCCCGCAATCATCCCGAAACAATCTCAAATCTCTTCCCTATAAAATTCTGACCGCCATGTCACTCTATTTACTTTCGCTCAACAAGTTTATCTGCGACAACCGCCGCAGCCTGCTGCTGTCCATGTCGGGGCTGGCGGCGCTTGCCATCTTCTTAGGGCTGATGTTTGCATGGCAGAGTGCCAACGATGAGAGTCGTTTTGCCACTATGGTGCTGTGTCTGGGCGTATTTGCCTGCATCAAGACCGGGAGCATGTTTTCGTCGATGCAATCGGCTCGCGGAAGGATCAACACCCTTATGAGTCCCGCTACGTCCTGTGACAAGTTTATGGCCCGATGGACAGTATATTGTCCCTTGCTTTGGGGCATGCTTTTAGCCGCCTTTGGATTGTCGGAGATTGTCAGGCTCGCCACCATCGGCATATTCCACCCCTCGGATCCCTCCCAATGGCTGTCGATGTCAATAGTGTTTCAACACGACATCACCATCACAGTAGCCGCAATCCTGTCCACAATCCTGGTCAACCAGTCGTTTTTCGGCTTCGGGTCTATCCTGTGGCCCAAACACTCGGTCATCAAAACCATTCTGATGCTTTGGATCCTCGGCGTTATCCTGCTCATCATCGTGTTTAATATCTACACCCGCTATATGCCTACCATCCACATCAACGCCGACTACTCCTTCGGTATGTGGCTCATAACGGGCGGCAACTGCTTTGTAGCCGCTGTGATGTGGTTGCTGGCATATCTCCGTTTTCGTGAGAGCGATGTCGTTGACCGCCTGTTCTGATCTCCAACTTATTCACCCACAATGATGGAATTTCAAGAGGTTAAACCAATTTATCTTCAGATAGCCGACAAGATCATGGATGATATTCTGGCCGGTATATATCCGGAGCAGGAGCGCCTGCCGTCGGTGAGGGAATATGCCGCTTCGGTTGAGGTCAATGCCAACACCGTGATGCGCACCTACGATTTCCTGTCGCAGCGTGAGCTGATCTTCAACAAGCGCGGAATAGGATTTTTTGTAGAGACCGGCGCACGGACCCGCATCCTGGAGATCCGTCGGGCCAAATTCTTCACCACCGAATCAAACTATTTCTTCGGACGCCTGGCATCATTCAGCGTGACACCCGACGAGCTCGCGCGCCTCTATGCAAGCTATCTCGACAACACGAAACAATCCTAATTGAGACATTATCATTTTCATCCCGATCACATGCGACGCTCATCCCTACTGTTCATACTATTCATAGCAACCATCCTGCTTGCCACAGCCCTGTTTCCAATCCTCTGGGGCGAAAGGCGGGAAAAATATTACGAAGATCACTACGATGAATACGAGTACGGTCAACAACTCGACACCGTTCTCCTCTCCTCCTCCGATGTCAGCACCATTTCAAGCTCATTGACCGATCTAAGCGTTAATATATGGGTTGACAGCACAATCTCTGTACCTTCAGTCTATTACACTCCGGAATCTTACAGCTTTGATTTCGACGAGACCACAGCTACCTTGACTATAAAGGGGGCTGAAACGGACTCCATGAGCAAGATGAAAAAAGTGTGCTACATCACATTGCCTACATCGGCTCACCTCGCCTCGATAGTCTGTCCCGGAGCCGACAGGATAGACATCTCCGGCTTGGAGAGTGAGAGCCTTGTCATCGCTCCGTTGGCGCAGAACCTCTATATTCGCGACTGCATGATAGGCTCGCTATCGATAGGGCCCCTTGCGGAATTTTGGGAACAGTGCTCGATAAGTATCGAATCGTCCGATATCAGATCCATCGTCTCTGAAACACCCACAGATATGATCAGTCTGCAGATCACTCACTCGGCCATAGGCAGTTTACAGGCAGCCCGGCCATAACCCACCGTCCTGACGGAAAAATCAATAGCGCGGTGTGATACTTCTCAGTGTCACACCGCGCACGTCTGTCAGATGAAAAAGTTGTTTCTTAAGGGAGTGAGAGAGGGGAATGACCCGTCAATCTGCAAAAGCAAATTTAATATCGTTTTCAGCGGCAGAGCGGATGGCCTTCTTCTGGGCTTCAATATACTCCTTCTGCTCTTTGATCTTCTGTGCACGTCGACGGTCGGCTTCGTCCTTGCGGCGGGCGGCTGCCAGCTTGCGTTGCTCTGCCTCTGCCTTTCGCTGCTGGGCACGCTGCTCGGCTGCGACTTTACGCTGGGCTGCGGCCGCCTTACGCTGCTCGGCTGCGACTTTACGCTCTTGCTGGGCCTGTTTGCGCGCGGAAGCGGTGCTGACTGACGAATAGTTATCGTCTACGCTATGGAAAGTCTTGCCGTTGATCACGATGGTGCGCCGGCCCGACGATCCCTTTGTCGAGCTCTTTGAGGAGCGGACAGGCTGCTTGTTTGCGCTGAGCATCCATGAGCCGTCATCATCCCTTATGAGGGAGTATGTGCTGGAAATATTGTCGTTGACAAAAGAGATAGTGATGATGCCGTCGCCAACCTGGCTGTAGTTTACAGAATTTTTGCGCTCAGCCTCGATCGCCTCACGCAGTTTGCTGAACATATTGCGGTCGGTTGAGTTGATGATGTGCGAAGACTCAGTGATCTTTTTGGTCGATGGATCGCGGGTCTCGGAATAGGTCACCTCACTTCGCTTATTGTTGATGATCTGCTGGATGAGATTGTCGATCTTGTCCTGAGCTGACAGATTGGTGGCCGAAAACATGATCACAGCCGCCAGCACGCAGCGCCATATTGATTTTGTAGACATATTGGATGGAGGAGTTTAAAGAGGTTATTATTACTGTGTTATGGTATTCATTATCACTTCCATGGTGCGCGGATTTGACGAGCCTATCCGGCGCTCGACAGCAGTAGCGAGAATCTGCTGAGGATCAGTACGCATGGCTATGACCTGATTGATGCTGTCGGTGAGATGGCGTGCGCGCATGATATCGTCGCGGATTAGTTCCGGGTCTGTGATCTTCTCTCCGTTGCGTATCACATAGCTGCCGCGATAGAGCTCGGCAAACTCGTCGGCCGACAGATCGTCTGCCCTACGTGAGGTCAGATTAAAGGCGGTATAACCCACAGCCACAAGCAGAGCCACCGAGGCCGCGCTGAGAAGAATGTGGCGGAAACGGCGTACATGTTTCTTCTCCGGAAGCGCTTCCTCCCGAAAAGGCTCGCCCACACATCCACCCTCATACCACGCCATCAGACCGCGCAACGACTGCATATCGGCCGGAATATCTTTACGTCGGAAATAGGCGTAGAGCGACTGCTCTTCCTCCAGAGAAGTTTCTCCGGTCTCAAAGCGGGCGAGGAGAAGGCGCGCTTCGCTATCGGCAAGCGGATGAAGGATATTAGTCTTACTTTTCATGATCGGATGTTGTTGATAAATAAAGCTCACGGAGGCGACTGCGGCCTCGCGACAGAAGGGTCCGGACATTTCCCTCGCTCATTCCGGTCAGGGCTGCGATCTCCTGGAGCTCCAGGCCGTCAGCATGACGCATCCTGACAATCAAGGCCTGTCGGTCGGGCAGCTTAGACAGTAAGTCGGAAGCCAGCGACTCGGCAATAGATAGATGGGCGGCAGCGTCGGGCAGCAATACGTCGTCGGCAGGTTCGATCACCGATTCGAGCGACATACGAGGCTGCCCCTCCGATCTGCGCAGAGAGTCTACAGCAATGTTGCGCGCTGCAACCATGGCCACAGCCTCGACCGATCTGTAGCTATCCAGCCGGTCCCGGATGATCCATAGCCGGAGCATGGTGTCCTGAACAATGTCATCGGGGGTTTCAGACCCTCGCAACGCGCCCTGCGCCTGCCATTGGGAAACGGCGGCTAAGAGCTTGGGGCGGAGACTCGCGGCGAGAGTGTTGAAACTTTTAATGTCCATACACTCTTTAGACGGGATGAGCCTCCGATTTGTTACACTCCTTTCCGATTTTTTTCTTCGTTATAGAAAAATTTCCACAGGGAGGCTGCCATCAAAGCCTGTTTCATGGTGTCGGAGACAAGAAGTGAGAGCACCTCGTCTCGCGAAAGCAGCTTCACGGCCACATCCTCCGTATCATCGAGATGTCTTTTGCCCACAGGCTTCACATCTCTGGCAATGAAACAGTAACTCAGGTTGTTCTGGCTGCCGGGATTAGCCGAGATCACAGTATTGAGTTCCCAGTGCCCTCCGATATAGCCGGTCTCCTCCTCAAGCTCGCGCTGTGCCGCAGCCATCGGCTCCTCACCCTCCTCGGCTACTCCGGCAACGAGCTCCGTAAATATTTCATCGAGGCCATGACGGTATTGTTCAACCATTACAAACCGGCCTTCGCAGTCGATCGCGATTACGTTGACCCACGTGGGATATTCGAGCACATAATATTCCGGATGAATATGCCCGTTGGGCATCATTAGCTTATCCCGGCGGGCCGTTAGCCATGGCCGGCGGATGAGGTACTCACTCTCTAATGTTTTCCATTTTTCCATAACAAGGATTTATTCCTGGTCTGAATTGACCAGCAGTTTTACAAGAGCTTCCCGCGATGTAGGGCGTATCTCGGTAGGTGTAAAAGTTATTATTCCACGGTCAGCCATATCCGTCAGTGTGGCATTAAGCACTGATCTCTGGACTCCTAAGAACGAGTACAGATCGCGCAGGCGGCATGTGAGGACAA
This sequence comes from uncultured Bacteroides sp., assembly GCA_964461785.1. Taxonomy (GTDB): domain Bacteria; phylum Bacteroidota; class Bacteroidia; order Bacteroidales; family Muribaculaceae; genus Paramuribaculum. The sequence continues at coordinate 2,347 of CAYWWE010000085.1, read as the reverse complement.
TGTCTTTTCCCGACCGCTGCGTCAGGGCAACGATCCAGAATGCTATACGCTCGTCAAGATGACCGTCTGTCAGTGACAGAACTCCCTCGATGCGACTCTGAGCACCGGCAGCGAGAATATTGAGATAGTTGAAAAGGAGCACGTCGTCGCTCCGCAGCATCGAGATATAATCCCCCTTGGCAATTTGCAGTATGCCTGTTGACTCGAGCGCAACGACATCGCAGGGAAAGTTCGTCGAACGGCCAAAGAGATAGTCAGGTGCAATAACATCCGGTCCTACCAGAGTTTGCGACACCCTGAACCGTCCCGAAAGATTAGCCATGCTCATCCTCACGCTTCCGTTGATCACAAAATGAAGATGCGTGGCCGGAGAGCCGGAAAATATGAGCTTGTCACCCTCGGGATATTTCAGGAAATGTAGCGGGGTGGTGGCGACAATCTGCTCAAGACGCTCAGTCGAGACACCTTTGAGCAGCGGCAGGGACATTAACGTGTCATAGATACTATTCATTGTGATTGTCAAGCAGTTGAACTATATTAAGAATAACACGTCATGGTCAAGTAAAGTTTGCTCATTCAGCCTTATGCTTGCGGCCATGATAATAAAGCTGAAGGGAGTTGACAGTATTCTGCCACGCTATATATGCAGCCGGAGCAATGGATGCAACCGGGTTGAGATAGGTCAGCGCCATCCATACCGCGAGAACGGTGTTTTTCTGTCCGAGACCCTGTGCTCCCGCAATCCTGTCGCCATACCGGGCTCCGATCTTGCGCCCGACGATAAACTGTATGCCGCAAGCCACTCCGGCACCGGCAGCAAGAATAATCATCTCAGGCACCATAGACGGAGGCTCGCTGATTGCGAAACTCACAGCACGGCCCACCACGATAATGAGCGATACGGCCCACACATAAAAAGATATTTCCTGACGGGAGGCAAGAGCACGATAGACCGGACGGACCCATCGGCGGAGGATCATCGCAATAACGAATGGAGCAAGGATCAGGGGCACCACTTTCATCGCGATAGTCATGGTCGTGGCCAGAAAGTCGATCCCCTCGCTCCCGATAAGGGTAAATACCGGCGGCGCAAGTATTGCGATCGCTATGTTGCTTGCAAGGGAATAAGTCGCTACCCTCTCAATACTTCCGCCCAACATAGCCGTTATGACAGGGGCAGCCGTGGCCGTCGGACAAAGGAAACAGATCATGATACCCTGGGCAATATCGCGGCTATACGGACAGAGAACGAGATAACTCACGGCTGCCCCGATAAGTTGAGCCGAAAGGCATATTGCCGTCAACCTGGTAAAACGCAGATGGCGTGGATCAATCTTGCAGAATGTGATAAGCAGCATCACGAAAATGAGCCACGGGGCGGCCCATGCAGCATATTCCATCCAGCTGTGAAACACCAGACCTATCACCATAGCGATAGGTAGCATAAAAGGTTTAAGACGTTGCATTGGTCAACGCATCATTACAGGATAAGGTTTGCTATTGTCTCAGCGGTGCCGTCGTCAACACTCAGATCGGCAGGGACAGGCACTACGGTCGACCATCCACGCTTCAGCCAATATTCGTCGGTCTCGTCACAATCAGGCTCAATATCGTGAAATCTGCCCGTGAGCCAGTAGAACGGACGGCCTTGCGGATCGGTATATTCCTGATATTCCTCAGTCCAGTATCCACGGGCGGCGCGGGTCACCATTATACCCTTCGGCGAACATCCAGACGGGATATTGACATTAAGACATATCCGGTCTGGGAGTCTTTTTGAAAGGAGAGCCTCAACGATTTTTACAACCGTCTCTCTGCAACCCTCGAAATCAGCGTCGGGTCTATAATCGAGCAACGAAAACCCAACGGACGGAATACCATTCGTAGCCCCCTCAATAGCACAGCCCATCGTGCCGGAATATGTGACAGACACGGCTGAATTGCTTCCGTGATTGATTCCGGAAACAATTAACGAAGGCATCAGTCCCTGCAATCTCAGGATATGGAGGCCAAGTTTGACACAGTCAACCGGTGTTCCGCCTACAGCATAGATCTCAGCTCCATTCCCGTCATCGGGAAGTCTACGGAGAGAGACGGGCCCATCATGAGTAATAGCAGATGAATTGCCCGACCTTGGGCCGTCAGGAGCCATGACAATGATCCTGACACCCCTTCTTTTGGCCACAGGCGCAAGGAAATTGAGAAGTGAAGCAATGCCTTTGGCCTGATAACCGTCATCATTACTAATAAGGATAATTTGATCCATAAGATGCATATTCTGAATCATGATTGAAATGAAGAGAGCGCCGGCACTGACTGGATGTCTGTGTCGGCGCTCCTTGAAGGG
>CAYWWE010000084.1:0-10103 GCA_964461785.1 uncultured Bacteroides sp. | reverse complement strand
AGGGCGGTGACAAGGGTCAGGGCCCAGGGATAATACAGGTAGGGCCACGGGGCTGCGGGGGAGATGCCGGCCAGAGAGGTGGCCATCAGGGTCTGGGCGCCATAAGGAATCAGACATTGCGCTATGCAGGAGGCTGTGTCGAGAAGCGAGGCGCTCTTGCGCGGATCGACTCCAAAGCGGCGCGCTATGCTCGCCGAGATCGATCCCACGGTTATGATAGCTACAGTGTTATTGGCCGTACACACATCTACCGACGCCGACAGGAGGGCTATCGAGGCCTGAGCACCGCGACGGCCCCTTATGCGGCGGCTCAGCATCTCTATGAGATAGTCTATGCCGCCCATGGCCTTTATGACACCCACCATACCGGCAGCCATCAGCGTCACCACGATCAGATTGCCCATAGAGTCTATGCCGGCGCCCATAGCCACGCAGATCTGCGAGATATCTGCTGTGCCGGCCAGGATCCCCGTAAGGATTACAGACACAATTCCGAGCACAAGCACAATGATAACATTCACCCCGGCAATGGCCACTGCCAGAATCAGGAGATAAGGCAGAGTAAGCCACGGATTGCTTCCGTCAGGAGCGGCAATCTCTCCGGCTCCGCTGCCAAGGACTACATATATGGCCAGAGTGAGGAGTGCGGCCGGAACAACTATCCAAACGTTGGCCTTGAACTTATCGCTCATGGAGCAGCCCTGTGTGCGGGTCGATGCGATAGTAGTGTCGGATATGAAACTGAGGTTGTCGCCGAAAAATGCACCACCAATCACCGCCGCCACATACATGGCCACCAGCTCGTCGCCCCCCGCCGCACGGGCAATCTCCTGAGCAAGAGGGGTGATGGCTACGACAGTGCCTACCGAAGTTCCGATCGAAAGCGAGATGATGCAGGCCGAGACAAAAAGACCGGGCATTATCCATTGGCCGGGGAAGGCCTTGAGCGTAAGGGCCACCGTGGCGTCGATTGCCCCTATGCTCTTTGCCGATGCCGCAAATGCCCCGGCAAGGATAAAGATCCAAATCATGTAGATTATGTCGGGATGAGCGGCCGCCCTGGAGAAAACCGACAGGCGCTCGGACAAAGGATGCCCGCTGTAGATCATCACCGCCCACGCCGAACCGGCACCGAGCGCCACAGCTATAGGCATGGCGTAGAAATCGCCCTGCACAAGCGAGACAACGAGATAAAGGACGAGGAAAACCGCCACGGGCGACAAGGCCAGAAGACCCCTGCCGGTCCCTGCAATAGGTTGGACATCTTTCATAATCGCTGCAAAGATACCACTTTTTCCACCGATTTTACTTATTTTTGCATTCCGAGGTTAAACAATAGCTTTTTCCGGCGTCTTATATGTAAAGATATGTCGGCTAAATCTCTCCCGATTATTGTATCACCTTAATATTTGCCATGCAATGAAACATACCGTATCAGCCCGTATGTCGGCCCTGACTTCCAGTCCGCGCGCCATTGTAGCCGCTGTGTGCATGCTCATGCTCATGACCGTTCCAGCCACTTCGATGGCACAGCGCCAAGGACGTGAGCACACGGAACGCCACGAAAACCGTCGGGACAACCGCACTGACGGGCGCCGCGCCAACCGCACTGAAAACCGCCGCGAGGATCACAAGGCAACCCCGGGCAAAGACAACCACCGCCCGCAACCCTCGGTCGGCAATAGCCATAACAATAACGGAAATAACAAACCGAAACCCAACGCCCGTCCTGACCATAACCGCCGGCCCGAGAACAACACGCCCCCCCAGCGCCCAGCCACTGTCTACCGTCCCGGTGCAGCGGGTGCCAACCGTCCCGCTCCGGCTCCCCAGCCCGGCCATAACGTTCGCCCGGGAGCGGTCACTCCCCCGCCTCGTCCCGCCGGTCCGGCCCACCAGTGGACACCCGGCAAGCCCAATCACGTCAATCCCGGCCATATAATCCATCGTCCGCCGGTGGCTCCCCCTCCCCCACGCCCATTCCGACCGTCGCACTTCTTCGGCTACTCGCGCCCAGTGCCACCACCGGCATGGCGTCCCGGTCCGCGTCCGCTCTTTTCATCCGTCCTCGGCCTCACTTTCGGCACCGCCATCAATGTGGCGATCGACGCCCTGATCTCAGGCGGCTACACCGTCGACGGATATTCCGATAATGCCATCTATGTCAACGATGCGGTGCAACTCAATATGCGCTGGCCTTTCGGCGTGCTCTACTACAACAACGGACTCCTTGCCGGATCGGAATTCACCTACTCCTCCTCGTGGCGCGACCTGAGCCGCTACAATATGGCATTTGCCCGCCTGTCGTCGCTCTACGGTGCTCCCGTAAGCTCATATAACCGCGGTGGCGAGATGAGCTCCACATGGTGGGGACCGGGGGGGCAGTATGTCACCCTGCGGTTTGACTACCGCGCTCCCGTGAGCGGCGCCAACCGCTTCTATACTACCCTCTCATTCGGAGTCTGACCAATCTATGACGTCGTTATATCAACGCAAAACAAATCCTGTACTGTGACCAACGGTTTTCTTCGAGTTGCGGCAGCCGTGCCGCCAGTCAATGTGGCCGATGTGGCGGCCAACACCGAGGGGATCATTCTCCTCGCCACCGAGCTCGACAACAAAGGCGTCGAGCTCGCAGTGATGCCCGAGCTATGTGTCACCGCCTACACCTGCGGCGATCTGTTCCATTCCTCAGCTCTGATCCAGGCCGCGGCCTCCGGCCTCCGCCGCATAGCCGAGGCCAGCCGCGGATGGAACCTCACCCTTGCCGTAGGGGTGCCTGTCAGCTGCGGGACTCAGCTCCGCAACTGCGCCGCGATCATTTCAGGCGGTGAGGTGAGACTCATCGTGGCAAAGGAATTCCTGCCCACCTACAATGAGTTTTACGAGCGCCGATGGTTTGCTCCCGGCCCGGAGGGTCAGGACCGCATCTTCGAGTGTGGCGGAGCGCTGGTTGGCGTGGAGATTTGCGAGGAGCTCTGGACACCCGAGCCGCCGTCGGGCAAAGCAGCCATGGCGGGCGCCCACGTCATTCTCAATCTGTCGGCTTCCGACGATCTGATAGGTAAATACGAATATCTGCGCTCACTCGTGGAGCAGCAGTCGGCCCGCTGCCTATGTGCATACGCCTATGCTTCGGCGGGCTACGGCGAGTCGACGACCGATCTTGTGTATTCGGGCAAGACCCTTATTGCCGAACGCGGCGCAATGCTGTGTGAGAACAACCGCTGGGACCCCGACGACCGCTATGTGATTGCCGACATCGACATCGAGGCCATAGAGCGCGACAGGATCCACACCTCATCGTTCGCCGACTCGGCAGCTGCTGCCGGGATCTCGCCTCATCCACTGCCTGATCGCAACTTTATCTACGATACCTCCCTGCTCCCGCTCTACCGATACGTAGATCCCCGACCCTTCGTACCCGCCGCATCCGCCGACCGCGACCGCCGCTGCACGGAGATCGTCAACATCCAGACCGCCGGATTGCGCCGGCGCCTCGACTTCATCCATGCCCGGAGCCTCACCGTGGGCATATCGGGAGGCCTCGACTCTACCCTCGCTCTCCTTGTGGCCGTAAGGACATTCGACTCTCTCGGACTGTCACGAAAAGGAATCATCGGGGTTACAATGCCCGGATTCGGCACCACCGACCGCACCTACGACAATGCCATTACCCTCATGCGCGGGCTTGGTGTGACTATCCGCGAGGTGCCCATAGCGGCAGCGGTGAACCAACATTTCTCCGACATCGGCCACGACCCGTCGGTGCGCGACATCACTTATGAGAACTCGCAGGCACGCGAGCGCACCCAGATCCTGATGGACATTGCCAACCAGACGGGAGGCATAGTGCTCGGCACGGGCGATCTGTCGGAACTCGCTTTAGGATGGGCCACTTACAACGGCGATCATATATCGATGTATGGAGTCAATGCGGGAGTGCCCAAAACGCTCGTGCGCTATCTCGTGGAGTGGTTTGCCTCACGCGCCAAAGCCGACGGCGACGACACGGTGGCCGCCACTCTCGCCGACATCATCGACACCCCCGTCAGCCCGGAGCTGCTGCCCCCGGAGGCCGACGGAACCATAGCGCAGAAGACCGAAGATACCGTAGGGCCATATATCCTCCACGATTTCTTCCTCTACTACACGCTCCGCTTCGGCTTCTCGCCCGAACGCATATTCATCCTTGCCTGCAAGGCCTTCGAGGGGAGCGAATATGCCTCTCAGGCGCTGATACTAAAGTGGATGCGGGTATTCTTCCGCCGCTTCTTCGCCCAGCAGTTCAAGCGCTCGTGTCTCCCCGACGGTCCTAAAGTTGGCAGCGTGTGTCTGTCGCCCCGAGGCGACTGGCGGATGCCGTCGGATGCTTCATCGTCGGTATGGATGACGTCGCTCGATCGCATCGCGGTCAGCGAAACAGAGGATAAGCAGCGATAAGCACCTTGTTTCTGAGCAACGGAATGATCCCGGCCGTGGCGAGATAGTTCTCGACTTCGCGCCGGGCTTCTTCGTTGCGGTAGTCCGACAGAAGGGTGCGGCTCCAGTTGGCGGGGAAGAAGATGTCGCCCGTTAGCTTCACATCGGGAAGGGCTTCGAGTCCGGCCCGTATATATCCCGCCGTAGCGCCCACATTGCGAGGCTTGTTGAGCAGACCGAGTGCCTTGAGGGTCCAGGGCTCGACCTCGCGGTTGCGGCTGTCGAGCAATTCGTTGAAGAAACTGTCGCGCTCCTCGCGTGTCGGAGCCACGGCGCGGCTCACGAAATCGAACTGACGGATACGGTCGGGATTGGTCAGGCGGTCGCGCTGCGTGGCTATGATCTCGTCGTGACGATCGGGATAGGCCGCGGCCAATGTATAGGCCAGATTCATGAAATCGGTCTCCGATAGCAATGGCGACTTACCCTGCTCCCAGATGAGGTTGAGCGCCGCAAGGGTTGAGTCGGTTTCACCCGCATTGCTAAGCAAGCGCAGCATGGCAGTGCGCACCGACGGCAGCGGATGATTGCCGCTCAGGTCGAGAAGAGTCTTCTCGTAGGCTTCGCGCTCGTCTCCGGCAGTGTCGGCAAGCGGCATGGATAGATACCCTGTGAGAGCCGTTGCAGCCACATTGTTAGTCTCGGCAGCGAGGCGGCTGAGGATGAGGTTGAGCCAGTCATCAGTGTCGATTAGCCGGGCCATCCAGCACTCGTTGAGGTTGACCATAGCGGCCAGCTCCCCTTCAGGGCCGAATATGGATGCCACATCGCCGGTGGCCAACCGGTCCATGAGCCACTCGCGGTCGGCAGCCGGAGCGCGAAACAGTCCGTAGCCTCGACCGTCGGAATTGGGGACGATATGCAGCTCACCCGATGGCAGCCCCGGGGGAAGCGGGAGCGACACCACGCTGTCGGCCGGCTCGAAGATCAGATCGAGTGTGCTACCTCCAGCATCGTTGCCTACCCAGACCGTGAGGCTCTGCGGCCATAGGCTACCGTTGCCCCGTGGATCAGCCTGACGGCATACGAGGGCATTGTCATTGAGAGCGAAGTCGACCGTAGGGAGGCCGGGGCGGTAAACCCATACATCGCTGAACGCCTTGACATCCTTGTCGGTGTGGCGGCTGAGGATCTCTACAAGGTCGTCCCAGGTGGCGTTGCCGTAGCCATATTCAGCCACATATTCGCGGATAGCATCGCGGAAGGCGTCGCGCCCCATAAACTCAACGAGCTTCACGAGCATCACGGGCGCTTTGTTGTAGATGATATTATTGTAGATGAGCCCGGCATCTCGCAGATTGTCGAGGTTCTGACGTATGGCTGTGCCGCCGGGAGTGCGGTCTTCGGCGAGCGACGCGCCCATGTAGGTGCGCATCCATTCGAGGTCGTGGTTGTACTCGGGAAGGAGGCTGCGGGTAATCTCGGCTCCGAAGTAGTTGGCAAACACCTCTTTGGTCCACACGTCGTTGAACCATTTCATGGTAATGTAGTCGCCAAACCACATGTGGGTTGTCTCGTGGGCAATCAGCTGCGTCCTGCGAAGGATCTCGGCCGCAGTCGGATTGGCCGACAGAAAGGTCTGTCCGTCGTTGTAGAATGTCGCTCCGGTATGCTCCATGCCTCCGAACTGAAATCCGGGAAGAATCACGAGATCATACTTGGCGAAGGGATATGGGCAGCCGGTGAACTCCTCCTGCCAGCGGAGGGCATCGAACACTATGTCGCAAATCTCAGGAATCTGACTCACGCGCAGCGAGTCGGTCTCGCGGTGATATACGCCTATGGTCATGCCGTCGCGCTCATGGCTCTCGTGCTCGAAGCGTCCGGCCGAGAAAGCAAACAGATATGTGCTCAGGGGCTCGGTGGGTCCGAAGCCTATGCGTCGGCGACCGTTGCCGACGACGGTGTCTGAGATAATACCGGTGTTCGACACCGCTTTCCACTCCTCAGGGATCTCGAGTGTGAGCTGATAGGTTGCCTTGAGATCGGGCTGATCGAAGCAGGGAAACACGGTGCGTGCGCGATCAGGCACGAAAAGGGTGTACATAAGATCGTCGCGACGGTTGAGCGAACGGTCGCCCGCGGTAAACTCCACCTTTATCTCATTGCGACCCGGGCGCATCATGCCGCCCGGAATCACTATATGCTCGTTCCGGCAGTAGGGCTCCGCTCTATGGCCGTTTACTTCGAGCAAAGCGACATTGTCGCAGCCGCCGGTGAAGTCGAGCAGAAGCGGCTGCGATGAACCGTCGCTGTAATCAAAGGATATTGTCTCCCTCCCCGTCACTCGCCCTGAGCGCTCCGGAGGCACCGAAAGAAATAACTCATAACGCAGACTGTCGATGCAGCTCTTACGCATACTGGCAAGCTGCGCCGGCACTCCCTCAGCAATGAGGGAATCAACTGGCGGGGCGGCGGGAGTGGACTCCGGAGATGCTGCGGCTACCGACATCACTGTTGCCGCTATGGCAGAAAGGAGACAACGTTTCATCACGTCCTGAACGGGAGAGGTTAACGTCATAATCCTACCGGAGCGCGCTCCGGTAGGATTATGACATGGGTTGTTGCGTATGTTAAAGAAGAGGAATTAAGCCTCGATGGTTTCAGCCGCGAGATTATCGGCAGCAGAGAGCTCCTCCTGGTCCTTGTCGTCGTATTTCGGACGGAGCACCGAGAGCTGAAGGATGAGGGCGATGACGAGGATGCCACCCATGAGAGCGAAGCAGATGCCGAGGCCGACACTGTTGGCCAACCCGCCGAGCAGCTGAGTAGTGATGGCGCCCATGATAACGCCGAGCGAGTTCATGAAGCCGTAGGCCATGGCGCGCTGGCGCGAAGAAACAAACTGGCAGAGGATAGGCATATTGTTGGAGTCGAACATACCGTAGCCCACGCCGAAGAACAATCCGGCGAGAATCGAGAGCCATGCGCTCTGGCCGAGTCCGATAAACACGAGGGCGGGGATCATCAGGGCAAGACCAATGGCGCTGGTGTAGATACGTCCGCGGACATTCTTCTTGACCCAGCGGTCGCTCATCGGGCCACCGACCATCACGCCGATAAAGCTCGCGATGGAGATGGTGAGAGTAGCCATCGGGCCTGCCCACTCCATGCTCAGGTTAAGATTTTCGTGGAACAGGGTCGGGAGCCAGTTCTTGGTGGCCCATCCGGGGATAGAGCTGGATGCGAAGAAGAACAGGATAACCCAGAAAGCCACGTTGGAGAACACGACAGCAAACGACTGGATCACCGACTCGGATTTAGGCTTGGAGGCCTTTGCCACGGAGGCAGCAGCCGCACCGCGATCCTTCTTTTCGCGAAGCATGAATATGAGAACAACGGCATAGGCCACACCGATGATACCGAACCAGTGGAAAGTGGCCTGCCATGACCAGGTCGTGGCCACGAGCGAGCCGAAGCCGCCGAGAGCCTGACCGCAGTAGAGGCCCGTCATGTGAAGACCGATGGCAAGCGATCGTCCCTTGCCGGTGAAATAGTCGGCGATAAGCGACAGAGCCGAGGGGATATAGAGAGCCTCACTGATACCCATCACGCCGCGGAGCCACATGAGCTGGTGGAAGTCGTTGCAGTAGCCCATGGCATAAGTGACACCCGACCACACGCCGAGCGACCCTACAATGAGCCATTTGCGGCTTATACGGTCGGCCACAGCGCCCGAGAAGGGGCTTGCGATACCGTAGACCCAGAGGAAGATGGCCATGAGCGCGCCGAAAGCCTCGGCATTTCTCAGAGCAGGAATATCGAGAGCGATGTTTGCCTGCATCGTAGAGAGCATCTGACGATCCATGTAGTTAAGTAACGCCACAATCCACAGGAGTCCTACGACAACCCAGGGATAGTAGCTTTTCTGGCTGCCCGCGGCAACCGCTGTCTGACTTGTTTTCATGGGATTTGTTAGGTTAAATGATACACTCGGTCATACGAGTTGACATGATTTCTGCAAAGATAACGCAAAACCGAGAAATATGCAAACCAAATTCAATGCCTGAATAAATAAAAAATATCATGCATCACCCGGGTGGAAATGACACTCAGCCGTAGGATCAGCATGACATCTTATGGCAATAGTCCGTACTCAGGCTTTGGCTTGCGTTGCAAAAGATTCCAGTCTTTGCCTGTCGGCTTCAGTGATGCCCGATAATTCGGTGATTTCGTCCATAGTGAAACCTTTAGCAAGCAATCTTTTAGCAAACTCTACTTTTTCCTTAAGAATGATATCGCCGGTGTCAGTTTTCCTTTGTCGGGTAACGGAATGTTTTAATTTACCGAAAACGAAATTGAATTCAAGTGACGACTGGGTTTCGGTGGTCTCCATATCGGGCATTATGAGATCTGCCAGTATATCCCCTATGCGGGCCATACCTTGCTTCTTCTCCTCCTGAGAATTGGAGTCGTGCATTTCCAGCAGTTTGCGTTTCAATTCCCTGACTTCAGCAAACGTATTTACAATAGCCAGCGTGGTTTGAGTGGCTACAGGACTCTTCAGGATTGTGGCCAGCATATACAGACCCCTCTCCGTAAATGCCTTTGGCAGATATTTTGGATGCTGTCCTTTGCCCGGTTTAGGTTCTAAGGTCAAAAATTTTGACCTTAGAACAGTCCATTCTTCTTTTGTCAGCTCGTAAACAAACCCTTGTGGAAATTTATCAGGATTGTTTCTCACAGCCTGATTTATTATTTTGGTCTCTACTCCATAGAGTTTAGCAACATCTGAAGCCAAAATCACTTCCTGACCTCTCAATAACACTAATGTTCTTTTAACTTCTTCAATTTTTACTATATCACTCATAATTCTTTATTATTATAATGTTGTCAAGGATGAGTGGAGGCGGAGGGGGGCTTCCGGGCCGAGGTTGAAGATGAGGTCGAGGATGCTGAGGCCGGAGATAAAGCCGAGGCGGTCGGCCCTTACTTGCCAATATGGGGCTATGGCGGGGAGGTCGGGAAGGTCTTTGCGGCTTATTGCAGAGGATGAATGGTCGATGACTTGCTCATCAAGGCCCAGGATTTTTCGGACTACGGTGTCGAGTCGTGCGGCGAAGTCCTTGAGTTTGTGGCCGCCGCGGGCTTCGGATATGATCGGAAGGAGGCGGTCGGCGTAAAATTCAAAAAATGGAGTCCGCCCATAGGCGCTCTCAAGGGCAATGGGCATCGTCTCCTGCCATCGGCCATGATCGCTGAGCTCCACGTCGGCCCAACGGGCATCGGCCCGCGGCTTTGCCACCGGTACGGTTAGGGTCAGGGGGCCGCGGGTGTCGGCTATCGTGAAACGATGGGTGTCCTTGACCGAACGGTCAAATTTTCCACCCCAGGCGATGACGGTGTGAGGATAACGGGACAGGAGAGCGTAATAGCCGGCGGGCGGAAGGAGACGCGGCGGCAGGATAAGCGTGGAGCCGGAGGGGTATGTGATCAGAGGATGGCTCACGAACGGGCGTTGTGGAAGATGCGGTTCCAGCGGATATTGAAGGGGAAGCTCTTGTCCTGGTCAAAGGAGATAAGGACTCTTTCGGGGCGACCCACGATATGATCTTCCGGAACAAAACCCCAGTAGCGGGAGTCGAGCGAGTTGTCGCGGTTGTCGCCCATCATGAAGTAAT
>CAYWWE010000083.1:0-10144 GCA_964461785.1 uncultured Bacteroides sp. | reverse complement strand
ATACGAGACAGAAAACCTCCGGTTGCCCCTGTGGGGGAGCCGGAGGTTTTCATTATGAAACACTTATTGTTACAATTTACTTTATTGCCTGTTCAGGAATTTCGTAACCCGGAATCCGGACAAGTTTCATATTGAAGCGCAGGGTCGAGTAGGGGAGTATTGATCCGCTGCCCGATGAGCCGTAGGCCTGAGGATAGGGGATTATTACCTCGCAGGTGTCGCCGACGCGCATATCGTTGAGGGCTATCTGCCATCCTTCGATAACATTGCAGGCCTGAGTGCGGAAAATGCTGTCGCCGTATTGGGTGTTGGAGTATGACGAGTCGAAGATCGAGTCGTTGTAGAGATGACCGATATAGATCATGTCGACGGTCGAGGTCATGAGCGGCGAGAGATTTCCCTCTGTCAGCTTGCGGTCGTTGAAGTAGTGGATGAGCACACCCGACTGAGGATACCAGTCCGGAGAGAGGGCGGTGTAGTAAGGCGTCCCGTCAGGATTGGTCTTCTTGGTGCAGGCAATGTACCACTCGTTGTTTTCGTTGCGCCATGTTTCGTAGAGTTCCCAGTCGGTGTCTTTCATGCACGACATGGGAGCCAGGGCGAGAAGAGCAATGGCAGCAGGAGCGGCAAGGCGGCGTAGGATAGTGAGTGCTGACATATCAGAATTCAACTTTAGGAGCCTGTGAAGCACCGGCATCGGCTTTGAACTGGGGTTTGGATTCAAAGCCAAACCACCCGGCATAGATCACGGTCGGAAACTTCTTGATTGAGGAGTTGTAGTCGGCGACACTTTCGGTGTAGCGTGAGCGTGCTGTGGTAACACGGTTTTCGGTGCCTTCGAGCTGAACCTGAAGATCGCGGAAATTTTCGTTGGCTTTCAGGTCGGGATATGCCTCAGTCACGGCAAGCAGACTCTTGAGGGCACCCGAGAGCTCGTTTTGTGCCTCCTGAAATTTTGCAAGGGTCTCCTCGTTGAGATTGGTCGGATCAATAGTGATCGAGGTTGCTTTGGCACGTGCCTCGGTCACTTTCTCGAATGTTTCCTCCTCGTGAGTTGCATAACCCTTAACGGTGGCAACGAGGTTGGGGATGAGATCGGCGCGGCGCTGATACTGGTTCTCAACTTCGGCCCAGGCCTGATCCACGCCCTGCTGCTTCTCGACAAGCGAGTTATAGTTACAGGACGATAGACCGGCGGCCATGATGACGGCAGCGGCTGCAACGATGATTTTTTTGAGAATTTTCATAAACTGGATGTAGAGGATGAGGGGAAATGATGGAAGAGAGATCAGCCGAGACGACGGAGGAGCGAAGTGAGGCTCACATTGTCGTGGATCAGGCGGTGGAGGTCGGCGATGGCAACGCGGGTCTGCTCCATCGAGTCGCGGTGACGAAGGGTGACGGTATCATCTTCGAGAGTCTGGTGATCGACGGTGATGCAGAAGGGAGTGCCGATGGCATCCTGACGGCGATAGCGCTTGCCGATAGAATCCTTTTCGTCGTAGTGTGTGGCGAAATCAAATTTGAGATCGTCAACGATGGCACGGGCCTTTTCGGGGAGACCGTCTTTCTTGACAAGTGGAAGGACTGCGCACTTGACGGGAGCGAGGGGAGCGGGGAGATGGAGCACCACGCGCTTCTCGCCGCCTTCGAGCTGCTGCTCCTCATAGCTTGAGCAGAGCACGGAGAGGAACATGCGGTCAACGCCGATCGAGGTCTCGATGACGTAGGGCACATAGCTCTCGTTGAGCTCGGGGTCGAAATACTTGATGTTCTTGCCCGAGAATTTCTCATGCTGCGAGAGGTCGAAGTTGGTGCGGGAGTGGATGCCCTCGACTTCCTTGAATCCAAACGGCATCTCAAATTCGATGTCGGTGGCAGCGTTGGCATAGTGTGCGAGCTTCTCGTGGTCATGGTAGCGATATTTCTCGTCGCCGAGGCCGAGAGCTTTGTGCCATTTCAGGCGCCATTCTTTCCACTGGTTAAACCATTTGAGCTCTTCGCCGGGGCGTACGAAGAATTGCATTTCCATCTGCTCGAACTCGCGCATGCGGAAGATGAACTGACGGGCCACGATCTCATTGCGGAAAGCCTTGCCGATCTGGGCGATACCGAAGGGGAGACGCATACGGCCAGTCTTCTGGACATTGAGGTAGTTGACGAAGATGCCCTGGGCAGTCTCCGGACGGAGATAGACAGTCATAGCGCCGTCGGCGGTAGATCCCATCTCGGTCTTGAACATGAGGTTGAACTGACGGACTTCTGTCCAGTTGCGGGTGCCGGAGATGGGGCAAACGATCTCGCGGTCGATTATGATCTGTCGGAGCTCATCGAGATCGTTGTCGTTCATAGCCTTGGCAAAGCGCTCATGGAGGGCTTCGCGTGTGGCTGCAATCTCGGCAACACGAGGATTGGTCTGGCGGAAGAGAGCTTCGTCGAAGCCGTCGCCGAAACGCTTGCGGGCCTTGGCCACCTCTTTTTCTATCTTGTCGTCGAGCTTGGCTATGTCGTCTTCGATGAGGACGTCGGCGCGGTAGCGTTTCTTGGAGTCGCGGTTGTCGATCAGAGGATCGTTGAAGGCATCAACATGGCCCGAAGCCTTCCAGATGGTGGGGTGCATGAAAATGGCGGAATCTATACCCACGATATTCTCATGAAGGAGAGTCATGGCATCCCACCAGTAGCGCTTGATGTTGTTTTTGAGTTCTACACCGTTCTGGCCATAGTCATAGACGGCAGACAGGCCGTCGTAGATCTCGGATGACTGGAACACAAAGCCGTATTCCTTGGCGTGTGACACAATTTTCTTGAAAACTTCTTCTTGCTGGGCCATTGTTGTATATGGTTGGTCTGTAACCTTTGGTGATGTTACGGATTAAGTTGCGTTGATAATGATATGTCGCGGGGGATCAGTCCTGATCCTTTTCGGAAAATTCCATGAGATATGACTTGATGAAGCCGTCGATGTCGCCGTCCATCACTCCGCCCACGTCAGATGTCTGATGTCCGGTGCGGTGGTCTTTCACCCGTCGGTCGTCAAAGACGTATGAGCGGATCTGTGAGCCCCATTCGATTTTCATTTTGCCGGCTTCGATCTTGGCTTGTTCCTCCATACGGTGGCGCAGCTCCTTGTCGTAGAGAATTGATTTGAGCTGACGCATGGCGTTTTCCTTATTCTTGGGCTGGTCGCGGGTCTCGGTGTTTTCGATGAGGATTTCCTCTTTCTCGCCGGTGTAGGGGTCGGTGAACTGGTAGCGGAGACGAACACCCGACTCGACCTTGTTGACGTTCTGGCCACCGGCGCCGCCGGAGCGGAAAGTGTCCCACGAGAGCAGGGCGGGGTCAACACGCACTTCGATTGTATCGTCGACCAGAGGTGTGACGAAGACAGAAGCAAAGGATGTCATACGCTTGCCCTGAGCATTGTAGGGGCTGACGCGCACGAGTCGGTGAACTCCGTTTTCGCTCTTGAGATAGCCGTAGGCATAGTCGCCCTCTATATTGATGGTGCATGACTTGATGCCGGCTTCGTCGCCTTCGAGGAGGTTGGCCATTGAGGTCTTGTAGCCGTGATCCTCAGCCCATCGCAGATACATGCGCATGAGCATCTGAGCCCAGTCCTGACTCTCGGTGCCACCGGCTCCCGAGTTGATCTTAAGCACCACGCCGAGCTTATCTTCCTCGCGGCGGAGCATATTGCGGAGCTCAAGATTTTCGGTCTTGGCGAGTGCGTCGGCATATAAGGCATCGAGCTCGCTTTCTTCAACAAGGCCCTCCTTGATGAAGTCAAACGCGAGCTCAAGCTCTTCAGTGGCTTTGGCCACTTCGGCATATCCGTTGATCCAGCCCTGAAGATCCTTGATTTTCTTCATCTGGACCTGAGCTTCCTTGGGGTGTTCCCAGAAATCGGGGACGTGGGTGCGCAGCTCTTCTTCTTCGACCTGAATCTTTTTTGAGTCAATATCAAGATAGCGCGAAAGAGCGTCGCGCCGCTGCTGTATATCCTTTAGTTGTTCCTGAGTAATCATGGCTGCAAAGTTACACAAAATCCGCGACATTGCAATAAAATCCAGCCATATATGGGATTAAGGAAAATCAGGATGCCTTGTTGAGCAGACGGCGTGTGAGCCAGGTGCGGACAGGTTCGTCGTAAAATTTCAGTATGAGCCAGGCTTCGAGGATGAGTCCGACGAAGATTGCTGCGCAGACTGGCCATACCTGACCGAATGTGAGACCGTTGGCCCACACCCAGGCATAGAAGAGATACATCACGGGATAGTGGATGATGTAGACCGGATAGGAGAGGGCGCCGAGAAAGTTGCAGACGCTTGTTGAGAAGCGGTCGGTCGTCACTCCACACGCGCCCACATAGACTATTGCAGGAAAGACAACGAGGGTGGCGATGGAGTCGTAGATGCCGTTGAGCACAGAGGGAGCATTGCCGCCAACGTAGGGGCAGCCCATGAGGAGTGCAATCATGACGGTGCAGATCCAAAAGGCGCCGGGAATGTGGCGCGGCTTGAAGTTGCGGCTCAGAAGGAGGCCGGCGGAGAAGGAGAATGACAGTCGCAGGAAGCCTCCGATGAAGCCACCGTCGGCCATACTCCACCCCACTCCGAGATGCCATGACCCCGACATATTGCCGATGGCACACCCCGCCAGACCAAAACCTGAGAGGATGACTACGGCGCGGAGCGCCTTGGTTGACAGGCGGTGGAGCCAGACGGCGTAGAGGATGCTGCCGATGTATTCAAAAAAGAGCGACCAGCTCGGGCCGTTGAGAGGAAACATCTCGCCGTTGCCGCGCACTTCGTAGCCTACGCCGGGAAAAGCCGGAATGAGGAAGATGCCGAGAACGAGGGCTAAGAGAACGTGGTGAAGCGAGACAGGGGTCCCGTCCCACTGCACGCTGCCCTGAATGAGAAATGCAATCGCTCCAAAGATAACGGCCAGGACGACCATTGGGTGAAGGCGGATAAGGCGTCGCAACATGAAGCGTCCGGCAGTCATTCCCCGGCGCCAGCGGTCGTCGTAAGCATAGCCGATGACAAAACCTGAGAGGACAAAGAAGAAGTCGACAGCGAGGTAGCCGTGGTTCATCATCTGGTCTACGGCACTTGTTGCAAATCCTTCGAAGAAATGATACCAGATGACGAGAACGGCAGCTACGCCGCGGAGTCCGTCGAGTATCTCGTAGCGTGGCTTGACCGAGGCAGGTGGAACGGGAATGGTTGATAAGGACATTTTTATAGCAGGTGATTGGATTTCTTTTCGGTTGCAAAGTTAAGCCTTAAAACCTGAAAGGAATTTGACCTGCGTCAAGAAATGGATGCCCTGATGCGGCTGAGAGTGGAAAGGTTGATACCGAGATAGGATGCTATGTCGGTGAGGCGGGCGCGACGGGCCACTTCGGGAAACTGTGCTGCGAACTCGCGGTAGCGTTCGGCGGCAGGAAGCGTGAGGCGCTCCTTGTGGCTGCGGTGGAGGCGCCGGTATTCGTCCTGATGGATGGCGCTCCACCATCGTGCCATCGTTATGTCGGTGCCGACGATGTGGAGAAGTATGTCGACCGGTATGGCAAATGCCGTGAGCGGTTCCATCGTCTCAACATATTCTTCGCTGGGACGGTTATAGTAGACCTCGTCCATGCTGAATGCCATCCCCCCTTCGGTGGCGAAAGAAGTGGTGATTTCCTCGCCGTCAACTATCCAGTAGCACCGCGCCAGGCCCGACTCGATGAAGTAGGCCAATCCGCTCATGCTACCTTCGCTGATCAGGAGATGACGGCGCGGAAAACGACATTCGGTGAGATGAGCGGCCAGAGCCTCAAGCGACTGCCGACCGATATCCACCCTGCGGCTACAGATGGAGCTGACAATGTTGGGAATCGAGCTAAGAGATGTCATGCATACATCGCCTCGATCTCGCGTGCATAGCGGGCCGCTATGACGGGGCGCTTGATCTTGAGAGTGTTGGTGAGCTCTCCGGCTTCCATGGTGAACGCCTTGGGCAGAAGGGTAAATTTCTTGATGCGCTCAAATCCTGCAAAGCCTTTCTGGAGCTTCTCGATGCGGTCGGCTATCATGGCGCGTATCTCGGAGTTCTTCACCAGATCGTCGAGGCTCTGATAGTTGATCTTCTTAGAGCGGGCATATTCCTTTAGGGCTTCGTAGGCCGGGATGATGATGGCTGTGACGTATTTGCGCTGATCGCCTATGACGGCCACCTGATCAATGAACTTGTCTTCGCCCAGACGGCTTTCAAGAGCCTGCGGGGCAATGTATTTTCCGCCTGAAGTCTTGAAAAGGTCTTTGATTCGCTCGGTGAGGACGATAGCTCCGGACTCGTCGATGTAGCCAGCGTCGCCGGTGCGGAACCATCCGTCGGCGGTAAAGGCTTCGGCGGTTGCCTCGGGCTTGCGGTAGTAGCCGCGCATCACGGTGGGACCCTTGACGAGGATCTCACCGTCGGGAGCTATCTTGACTTCGACCCCCGGAAGCACGGTGCCTACCGACCCTATCTCGAATCCTATCTGAGGATAGCATGACACGGTAGCGGTGGTTTCGGATAGTCCGTAGCCTATGACGATATTGATGCCGCATGAGTGGAGGAACTCGACGATGGTGGCGGAGAGTGGGGCGCCGGCGGTGGGAAAGATGTTGCCGTTTTCCACGCCGATTGCTTTCTGCATCTTGAGGAAGATCTTTTTGTAGTAGAAGTTGTATTCCTTTTCGAGCAGGGTGGGCACTTTTAGTCCGAGCCTCTTGTAGTGGAGGTTTCTGCGTCGGCCAACTTTGAGGGCGCGGGCCACGAGTGTGCGCTGGATGAAGCCCATGCGGGAAATCTTTTCCTGAACGGCGGTGTAGACCTTCTCCCAGAAGCGGGGAACGGAGCACATACATGTGGGACGCACGGCTGCCACACACTCCTGAATACGTTTGGTGTCGGGGTTGATGGTGACCTTTATTCCGCTGTAGAGACAGAAGTAGGTCCAGGCGCGTTCAAAGATATGGCTGAGAGGAAGGAAGCAGACGGAAGTGTCCTCGTCCGAGAGCATGGTGAGGCGCTCCGTGTGCATGGGGAGGGCGGCGTTGAAGCAGCTGTGGGGAAGGACGGCTCCTTTGGGCTCGCCGGTGGTGCCGGAGGTATAGATGATGATGGCGATATCTTCCGGAAGGGCTCGGGCTGAACGGGCCGCAACTTCGGCGTGGCAGGCTTCTCCGGCGCTCAGACCGAGACTGATGAGATCGTCAAAGGTGATGGTCGTGGTATCGTCGGAGTCGCGTCTGATACCATGCTCGCAGGTGACTATCTGGCGGATGGGAGCGCCGTTGCGCACTGCCTGCCGTGCGATGTCATACTGGTTCTGGTCGCCGGTGATGATGAGGGAGGCCTCGCAGTCCTTGACAATATACTCAACCTGATCAAGCGAGGAGGTGGCATAGATAGCCACCGGTACAGCACGGTTGGCGTAGGCGGCGAAATCGGCTATCAGAAGTTCCGGACGGTTTCCTGAAAATAGGGCTATGCGGTCGGTCTCTCCGATATTGAGGATCTCCAGAGCTGCTGCGGCAGCCTTCGTGAGCTCTGCCATGCTCTGCCATGAGGTCGGAATCGAAATGGCCTTGTCTGCATCAAACAAGGAATATGCAGTGCGGTCGGACGGATATTTCTGTGCCTGACGCTCTACGAGAGAGGTAAGTATATTAGGCATAATAGGATTCGGATGTGAGAAAGGAAAGAGAGGAGTTATCGGCAAAGATAGCTCCAATCCTTTCAAGTATTAACGCCGGAGGAGGTAAAAAGTGTCTAAGGTTAGCAAATGTTAAGCACTGGGCTGAATAATTTGCACTTCTTAACATTTAGTCAAACACAATTCTCTGAGCTTTCCCGGCGGGGAGGTCGACGGTCACGGTTTTGTCCTTATAAGCAAAAGTAGCTTTGGTAGGACGGTCGCTTATTGCCGTCACTTCGCCGAGTTCACCGCCAACCATAGCGGCCGACACAAGGATCCCGCCTTCGGCTCGAAGGGTGGTGAAGCTGACATCGGTCCAATCGGCAGGTATGGCCGGGAAGAGACGGATAGTGCCTGTATGGCTCTGAAGGAGCATTTCCTGGATGCCTGCGGCGAAGGCAAAGTTACCTTCAAGAGTAAAGGGACGGTAGGTGAACCGGCTTTTACCCGATCGGGACTGATCGCCGTTGGCATGGAATGTGTTGGGGAGGCAGAATGATTCGGCGAATGTGCGCAGGGCTGTGGCTGCACCCTCGCCATCATGGTTGCGTGCTTTGAGATTTCCGAGCCAGGCATAGGAGTAGCCGGTCCAGTAATCGGGGCCGATCGAGTCAAGACGGGCTATCGTGGCGTCGATGATAGCTTTGTCGTGGAGTCCGTTTGACGGGTCGATCAGACCAAGGGGATGGATGGCCATGGCGTGTGAGAAATGGCGGTGAGACTGATCGTAGGGGAATCCGGGGGCGAAAGTGAGCGAGCCGTCGGTGTGAAGGTCGAGAGCCGGCAGTTGTGATGCGTCTGTCTGCCAGCGCTGTGCTTCGTCGGCGAGGCCGAGACTGTCGGCCATTTCCGCAGCGGCGTTGAATATGAAATGCATCAGCGAGAGATCGTAGTTGGTCATATCCTTGAACCAGGCCTGCAACGTGTTGTCGAAGATCTCAGGTGAGGTGCTGTATTCGAGTCGGCGGATGCCATCGGCTCCGGGCCGGCTCTGTTGCTCCATATAGATGGCCACGTCTTTGGCAAACGGGTATGCTCTGTCGCGCAGGAAACCGTTGTCGGCACTGTAGCGCCAGTGCTTGTAGAAGTGTTGGGCAAGCCATGCGCCGCATACCTGCGACATACTGTACTGGTTCCAACCACCCATCGGTTCGCCCGTGAGGGTGACAACTCCCGGGACATTCATGCCCTCTGTCCCGAAATATTCCGAGGTGTATTTTCGGTAGGTGTCACGCTGATCCCAAAGGGTGTTGAGATAGCCGAGTCCTTCCTCAAGGTGATTGCCGGTGTAAACGGGCCAATAGCTGAGCTGAGTGTTGAGGTCGTGGTGGTAGTCGCCTTTCCACGGCGGGAGATAACCGTTGTCGGCCGTCCATACGGCCTGCAGCGAGATGGGATAGGAGTTTTCGCGTGAAGCGCTTCCGAGTTTGTACATCTCGTTGTCATACTGCTTCTGGAGCAGGGGATCGGGCAGAGTGACGGAAGAGGCGTTGTTGAACTTGTCCCAATATGACAGATGCGTAATGAAATCATGGTTGATACCTCGCTTGAGGGCTTGCTTGACTTCATTGGCCGCATTGTCTGTCGAGAGGGATGATGCTATAGACCAGACACCGGTGAGGGTTGCTCCGTCGCGATCCCAGGCTGAGGCAACCTCATAGACAAAGTCTCCGAATCCGGGTTGAGTGTAAAGTGCGAAACCGTCGGTCTGCGTGAGGGTTCCCTGAGTGTAACCCAGCCGTTCGAGCGATGCGCCGGAGTGGTCGTTCACTCTCCGGATCGTGTCAGATGCCTGATAGACCGGGGGCACTATGACGGGAGTGATGGTACTGCTGTCGGGCAGGCCGGTGAACTGGAACCAACCTACCGGAGATCCGGCCTCCACAAAGGTGATCAGGCGCGTACCTCCGGGCCATCTTACCTCACAAAGGGCATCGTTGAGATAGAGGCGTATGCTGTCGGGGTGTCCGAGCGATGCGATGGAAAATTCGAGTGCGGCTCCAGGAATTTTCGAGGGAGCCGGTTCCCGGCTGTAGGGATAGTCGAGTTTTTCCTGGACGGGAGTGTAATTGCCCGAGCGGATATGCTCCTTGACCCATTCGAATGAGAAGTTGGGACCCGAAAGGGAGTCGGTTGCGCGGAGATCCCAGAGGTCAGTGCGGTCGAGAGAGAAACGCAGTTTGTCGCCGTTGCGCCAGACGAGGGCACCGACAGTGGCATTGCCTAAAGGTATGGCCTCGTCCCAGCGAGTAGCGAGGGAATCGAAAGCAAGATCGCTTGATGAGGGGCGGAGTGTGTGGGTGAACTGATGGCCGGAACAGCCCGAGCCTGTGGCGGTAAGGGCTATTGCAAAGATTGATGCCAGAAACAAGTTTTTCATTGCAGATTGGATTAATGTGTGTGTCGGGT
>CAYWWE010000082.1:0-10614 GCA_964461785.1 uncultured Bacteroides sp. | reverse complement strand
CCGGTCTGCTGCAGGAAGGCCGGAGTCTGATATATTGAAAACGAAGGATCATAAACCCTCCCCTCCGGATCAAACAACACATAGTGAGGAATAGCGCTGATGCCAAACAGATCGCGCACGCTGATGATATCAGTTCCCTTGAGATAAGCACAGTTGTCGTCAGTCAGATTCTGCTGCACGAAAGTCTCGTAGTCGGCGCGCGGCGACTCCATGTCGCCCGTTACAAAAAGATACCCGAAATCCTTGCTGCTGCGGTTGGCATCCCTGAAAGCCTTGGTCTTGATGATATTTGCCCTGCACGGGCCGCACGTCGTTGCCCAGAAATCAGCTATCACCCACTTGCCCTTCATCGGCTCCAGAAGTTCCCTCATTATGCGGCCGCCCTCGTTGTCGGGGAGCTCGTATGGGATAAGATTGACCGTTGAGGCATAGAGGCTGTCGAGCCGCCCAGCGAGATACGGATCCTTGACTACATTGGTCTGGAGCGAATCAATCAATCTCCTGTAGTCGGCCTTGTGCCAGCGGGCGTTGCGCTTGATGCTTCCGCCATTGCGCGCGGTCATTGCAATCTGCCACATAAAAGGCACATCCTCACAATCCGCATACTTCCGGACAGCCTCCGCCATCTCTGCCGATTCATACAGTGACACCCCCGACAAAGGATCACTGTGAATGTCAAGAACGTCCTCCATTGTCCCGAATCCGAGACGGTTGAGAACAACCCACATCATATCGGCTCCGAGCTGAACCGTATCGGCCTTAAACAAGTCAGGCAGGAACGAGTCGTAAAATTCCTGAGGGACAGGACTCTTGTACAGCTCATTTTCCGGCTCCGCATCCTTGAAGTGCCGCCTATACATCAGATAATTAAGAAAATCCTCGGCTCGCAATGCCTGAACACGACGATCCAGAAACCCACGCATGGAGGCTGACAATCCGTGCTCATTGACATACTCCTCCATTTCAGCGCTATAACCGGCTATTCTGCTGTCAACATCCTCCATTACCGCAAGAGGATCGGCCGTCTTAGCTAAATTGGCCATTTCTCCCGATTCCCAATTGGGACTCATATACAGCACCCGGTTTATCTCGCCGAGCGAGCCACCAAACTTCACGTCCTCAACCTTAGGGATAAGCCCTCGCATCCGGTCAGAAGCCATGATCTTTTCCCAATCCGTGAGGATCTGGAGGTCATTGTCCGGCTCGAGATAGATTATTATCAGAGCGCTTCCTATGCTGATCATGGTGGTCTGTGGCGAAGTGATGTCGAAAGTCTCGTCAAAAGTACCGTCATCATTCACCGCAACCGACTTCACATACGCATCACCGGTAGGCAGATCATTAAGATAAAGAGCCAGATTGTCCAGATCAAGTCGAGGATCATAATTCTGAATCGCGCCGTGGAGCCTGACACTTCCTCCTTTAAAGAACGAAGGTTGCCCAATATATTGACCCTCAGCCTGCTCAGGCATCGGGCTCTGTCGGTTGCCTTCCGTCTCCTTGCCATCAAGGCGGATCCCCCATGTGGCCCATCCACCGTCGGGGCAGAAATCTATCGCTTCGATGTTCTCAGGCAGGGCCGGATAGATCACGGTAAAGACAGTGTCGCCCGACTCGGGCATCCAATATTTTTCGCCGAGAGTGATTCCTTCGCTACCCGTAGGATAATACATCAGTCCGGTAGCTGGATCGGATATACACTCGGTGCTGTCGACCGAGATCCACCAATTGGGACGGAACACAGCATGAAATTTCACTCTCGTTGCATCCGGTCCGAGATCGATCTCCTCCACAGTCAGGACACTCGCCTTGCGCGCCTCAAACGCCGGATTGCGCACAACTCTTCCTTCGGCAGCAACCGACCACAGTGCAACCATAGCACCGACGATCATCCTGAGACATCTTTCAGCTTTCATTCTCTTTTTTCGCTTCATTTTTAATTATAAGAAAGCAGCCGCCTGACGTATTTTAGCGAGTCTCGACCGAAATTTTGGATCAGACTTTGCAATCTGCTTATTATATTCACCTTGAAGCCTCAACCACAAGTCAGCTTCGATCCCGAGGGCAGCCTCCAACAAAAGCGCATATTCTGTACTTACGGCGCGCTTTCCGTTCAACACCTCATTAAGCACTGATGCAGACACGCCAATCTCCGCTGCAAGTGCCTTCTGAGATATGCCTCTGTATTCAATCTCATCCTTGATCATCTCGCCCGGGTGAATTGCATAGCTTGAATCAATATTATTAGCTATCATTTCAGGAGAAACGCCATCCAGTTTTATTTCCATACATTTTTCATTTATAATGATTTGTCAAATCCAATATGTTGCAAACAGTCAGCAACGGCTCATTATTATTCATAACAACCGTAAACTCAATTCGATACTGATCATTGACTCTCACAGACGATCGGCCGGCCTTATCGCCCGAAAGCACCTCATAATTCAATGAGTGGATATGCCACAGCGTCTCGGGAGAGGATGCTGCTTTCAGAAAGTTGATTGCTTTCTGATATCTCCGGATAATATCGGGTTGAAAACGATGCTTACGATCAGGATTGCGACCAAACTCATAAAGCAGCCGCAGCTCATCTTTTTCAAATGTTACAATCATTTAGTCATGGATAATATTTGCAAAGATAATACTTATCATCAAAATTCGCAAATCTGATAATCGCATAAAAATCGACAAATAAAGTCATTGTTAAGTGTGAATAAACGTAAAACTTCTATAAGTGCTGCAAAAACATTTCATTCCAATGACTTAAAAGGCTAATTTTGCATCAATATGTCATTACGTCTAATCTCCATTCTCATTGCGGCTTCTACAGCCACTCTCCTCACGTCGCCTTGGGCCGGAGCCCAAGGCCGGCGAACTGTTGCCATGTCATGCAATGGTACCACAACAAACGTCTTCCTTTATGAGACAGTAGACACACACCCCTCCTTTCCCGGAGGCGATCACAAGATGTATAGCTTCATCAACGAACACCGCCGCTATCCGGCCAAAGCATACGAGGCCGGGATCGAAGGGCGGGTGCTCTGCAGCTGTGTCGTCGGCTCCAACGGCGACATCTCGAATATCGAAGTAGTAAAAGGTGTGGAGGAAAGTCTCGACCGCGAGGCGGTCCGGATCATATCCCTCATGCCCAAATGGAACCCGGGCAAGGTAGACGACGAACCGGTCGATACATACTGTCTCATCGCTGTCCCTTTCCGGCTCTGACCCCTCTATTCCCACAACACCCATAGCCAAATCTTCACATCCATGCGCGACTACGCCGACTATCTCTCCCTCATCGAATCCAGACTCAAAGAGTGTGCCTCGCCCAAAGATCCCGATTCGCTATATCTACCCATACGGTACACTCTCGAGGGAGGAGGCAAACGTCTCCGTCCGGTCATGCTGCTCGCAGCCTGCGAAGCCGTGGGCGGCAATCCCGAAAATGCCCTCAATCAGGCCGCAGCCATAGAGATGTTCCACAACTTCACCCTGCTCCACGACGACCTGATGGATCACGCCGACATGAGGCGCGGAAGGGCTACGGTACACCGCCGGTTTGACGAGCGTCAGGCTATCCTCTCAGGCGATACCATGCTGACCCTTGCCACGCAGCTTCTGGCAACCGGCTGTCCGCCTGCTCTGCTTGCTCCCGCTCTGTCGATCTTCAACTCCACTGCGATCGAGATTTATGAGGGTCAGCAATATGATCTTGACTTCGAGACCCGCGATGACGTGACCGTTGACGAATATCTCGTCATGATACGCCTCAAGACATCGGTCCTGCTCGGAGCTGCCTGCGCACTCGGAGCCCTTATGGGCGGTGCCGACCGCTCCCTTATAAAAGCATTCTACCGTTTCGGCGAACGTCTCGGTCTCGCATTCCAGCTTCAGGACGATCTCCTCGACACCTACGGAGATCCCATCGTGTTCGGCAAAGAGATCGGGGGCGATATTCTCAACGACAAGAAGACATGGCTCCGGATCACGGCTATGACCGAAGACCCCTCGGGAGTAATCGCCAAGGAGACTGCCAGCCCCTCCCCCGCCCCGGTCAAGATTGCGCGCGTCAAGGAGGTCTATGACTCGCTCAAGCTCTCCGAGCGATGCGAGGCTCTCATCGACCGATATATCGCCGAGGCCGAAGACGCTCTGTCCCAGACACCCGTCACCCGATCGGCTCTCGACTTCTTTATCGGACTTGCCAGATCAACCAGAAGCCGCACCCACTGAACCATCATCCAGCACATAAGCCTCAGAATCAACGCGCTGAGGCTTTTTTTATGTCCGGATCCCAAAAATATTCTGAAAAAAACTGACAAAAAATTTGCGGGAACAGAAAATGTGCACTACTTTTGCGGTGTATTAATTCACTAATACACCATCCCACCTTATCACTGTTTCATCTAAGCTCCTACAAAAACGTGAATCAGACAGCAGATAAGCGGATATTAACAAATATTAACTCTAAAATTGTAACCAATCGACACCTTTCACGTCATTACAATGTGATCCGGCATCTCTCCCATCATCTACCGGCACAGCCATCTCTAACTCCCAAGGATTTATCATGTCATCCATCATCACTCTCAACGACGTAAACAAGACATATCCGGGCGCTGTTCCGCTCCATGTGCTCAAGGGGATCGATCTCGAAATAGACCGGGGCGAACTCGTGGCTATCATGGGCGCATCCGGCTCCGGAAAATCCACTCTCCTCAACATTCTCGGCATTCTCGACAACTACGACACCGGAAGCTACACCCTCGACGGGACACTCATCAAGAATCTTTCGGAAAACCGCGCAGCCGAGTTGCGCAACAGGCTCATCGGTTTCGTCTTCCAGTCGTTTAACCTCATCGGCTACAAGAACGCACAGGAAAACGTTGCGCTCCCACTCTACTATCAGGGTGTAAGCCGCCGCAAACGCAATCTCCTTGCCATGGAGCAGCTCGAGCGCATGGGCCTCGCCGACCGCGCCCATCATCTGCCGGGCGAGCTCTCGGGCGGACAGAAGCAGCGTGTGGCCATTGCTCGGTCGCTCATCACCAATCCCTCGCTCATTCTGGCCGACGAGCCTACCGGCGCCCTCGACTCCAAGACATCCAAGGAGGTGATGGAGGTGTTCCGCAAGCTCAACGACGAAGGTATGACGATTGTAATCGTAACCCACGACCCGGGTGTTGCCGCACAGTGCAAACGCACAATCCGCATTGCCGATGGCATCATTGTCCCTGACAACAACATCATTCTCCCAACCTCCCCGGCCAATGTTTGACCTTATACACGAAATACGCCAGACGCTCGCAACAAACCGCCTGCGTACAATCCTGACCGGCATCTCGGTGGCTTGGGGCATCTTCATGCTCATCATTCTGGTGAGCATCTCGAGGGGCGTGTTCAATGCCTTTGAAGACAGCTCTTCGCAGTCGGCATCAGCATCTATCGAGATCTACAACGGTAATACCTCAATGGCTTATGGAGGTTATAAGGAAGGAAGATGGATCAGGCTCAATGTACGCGACATTCCTTATCTTTTGGAAGCGCGACCCGATCTGGTAGAGGATGTTCACACCGTTGTGAGCGTTGACACTGCCAAAGTAGAAACCCCCACCGACTATACTTCACAAGGATTGAGGGGCGTGTTTCCCGGATCGCGCGACCTTGAGCGCCTCAACCTCATTGCCGGTCGCACCATCAACCGCGCCGACAATAATGATAAGCGCAAATCCATGCTGCTCGAAAAGCGCAACGCCGAGCTCCTTTTCGGATCGGCCGACAATGCCGTAGGGCAGACCGTGAAGAGCATGGGTCTGGCATGGACCGTTGTCGGAGTCTTTTCCCATGACTGGGAACGCACCAATTTCGTTCCATTCAATACTCTGATGCAACTGGCCAATAGTGGTGGCGGCAATGTTTGGCGGCTCACGGTAGTTGCGCCCGGCCTTAAGGATGAGCAGCAGGCCGATAAACTCGCCGATGACATCCGCACCACACTCGCCTCTACGCACTCCTTCAGCCCCGACGATAAGTCGGCCATCTGGATCTACAACCGCTTCGCCAACTATCTCTCCAGCCGTCAGGGCCTCGTCTATCTTGACTACGCCATCTGGGTAATCGGCATCCTCACAATGCTCTCAGGCATCATCGGCGTAAGCAACATCATGTTCGTCTCGGTACGCGAGCGAACTCATGAAATAGGTATACGCCGTGCAATAGGAGCGAAGCCGCGCTCGATCATGACTCAGGTAGTGTTGGAGAGCATCGTCATCACCACTCTGTTCGGCTACATAGGCATAGTGATGGGCATGGCTCTGACTCAGGTCGCCTCCCACATCATAGCGGGCATCCCCACACTGAGCCAGGCCATCAAGAACCCGACTGTCGATCTGGCCATGGCCGTCAAGGTAACGGTGGTCCTGATCGTTGCCGGAGCCATCGCCGGTCTCGCTCCCGCAATCAAAGCAACCAAAGTTAAACCCGTAGAAGCGCTTCGCGACGAATAAGCCATGGCACTCCAGACATCACTGTTTGACATCGACAACTGGCGCGAGATAGGCTCCACTCTCGCCCGCAACAAGACGCGCACCTTCCTCACCGGATTCGGCATCTTCTGGGGCACTATGATGCTCACCCTCCTGTGGGGAGGAGCTAACGGTCTCGAGGGACTGCTCATGCGCAATTTCTCCAGTATCGCATCCACAAATATGGGCGGTATCAGTACAAGGAGCACTTCACTCCCTTATCGTGGTTTCAACAAAAACCGGAGTTGGAGACTTGACCAGACGGATGTAGACAACATCCGTGCCACTGTCGAAGGACTCGAATACGGCTCCGGACTCAACTCATACTGGGGCTCTACAGTGACCTATGGCGACAAGAGCACCTCGGTCAACTGCCAGGGTGTAGAGCCTGATTACTCCAGAATCAGTGTCCCCAAGGTTCATGCCGGACGCATGATCAATGAAGCTGATCTTCAGCAGCATCGCAAAGTTGCGGTAATCGGAAGTAAAGTTGCTGACAATATTATGCCAGGACTCTCTTACGATGAAATGCTTGGCAAGAGCATTGGTATCCGGGGCGTTTATTTTACGGTGGTAGGAGTTGCATCGCAGGTCGGCGAGGCCTCTATAGGAGGTAGACTTGACGAAGCTGTCATTATCCCTCTCTCCACTCTCAGGCAGATCTACCCCAGCGCCGGCAATAAGATCGATTTCTTTGTTTTCACCCTGCAACCCGGCTATAAAGTAAAGGAAGTTGCCGAGCAGATGCGACGCAAAGCCGTTGCCAACCACTCCATCCATCCCGCCGATAAAGAGGCTTTTGATGTATTTGATATTAGCGAGATGTTTGAAATGATAAGCAACATGTTTCTCGGCCTCAATGTACTCGCGCTCTTTGTCGGAATCGGCTCGCTCATGGCCGGCATCATAGGTGTAGGCAACATCATGTGGATCATTGTCCGCGAGCGCACCCACGAGATTGGCATACGCCGCGCCATCGGCGCCAAGCCATCATCCATCATCATCCAGATCCTGTCCGAGAGCATGGTGCTCACCACCATAGCCGGCATCGCGGGAATAGTGGTCGGCACAGTGGCTCTGTTCTTCGTCGATCAAGGCACCACCGACCCGATCACGGGCTCAGCCGGATTTATCCTCACTTTCCGCAACGCCATGACCGTGCTTGTGCTCTTCATGGTGCTCGGCACCGCCGCCGGCGTGATTCCCGCCCTCAAGGCCATGCGCATCAAGCCCATAGAGGCCATCAACGACAAGTAATTCTTCCATCCGAAATAAAAAAATCAATCCTTCATACTCCAACGTTCACACAATGAAAAAAGTGTTTCGCATCCTGCTCTGGATCATAGTCGCAGCGATATTCATAGGCTCTTTTGTCTTTCTCTATCTCAACTCCCGCGAGACCAAGACGGTATATGCCAACGTGTCACCGGAAGTGACCACCATCGAGCGCACCACCGTGCTCACCGGCACCATCGAGCCTCGCGACGAAATCAACATCAAGCCTCAGATCTCAGGCATCATCACCGAGATTCTCGTCGAGCCCGGCGATAAGGTGAAAGAAGGCGATATCATTGCCCGAATCAAGGTAATCCCCGAGGCATCGCAGATTTCGAGCGCACAGAACCGCGTCGACGTGGCCCGTATATCGCTGTCAGATGCAGAGGCAAAATACAACCGCTCGCGCCAGCTCTACGACCGCAAGGTTATTGCCCGCGAGGAGTTTGAGACAGCAGAGACCACCTATCGCCGCGCCCAGAAGGAGCTCGAAAGCGCCGAAGACTCCTACGCTATCGTCCGCGAAGGAGTGTCGCGCTACAACGCCTCCGAGGCAAATACCATGGTGCGCGCCACAATCTCCGGCCTTGTGCTCGACGTGCCGGTCAAGGTAGGCTCCTCGGTGATCCAGGCCAATACCTTCAACGACGGCACCACCATCGCGACCATCGCCGACATGACCGACCTCATTTTCCTCGGCAAGGTTGACGAGACCGAAGTGGGGCTGCTCCATCCCGGCATGACGATGGATGTGACCATCGGCGCACTCGACTCGTTCACCCCCACCGCTACTCTTGAATACATAGCCCCCAAGGGATCCACCACCACCGGCGCCAACACCTTTGAAATCAAGGCCGCCGTCAATGCTCCCGACTCCATATCGCTCCGTGCCGGCTATTCGGCCAACGCCCGGGTGCGCCTCTCGGGTGCCGACAATCTCATAGCCATCCCCGAGAGCGTAATCGAATGGGCCGGCGACACAACGTATGTCTACGTCATGACCGACTCGCTCCCCGAGCAGAAATATGAGCGCCGGCGCATAACCACCGGTATGTCTGACGGCCTCAAGATCGAAGTCAAGGAGGGAATCGACACCACCGTTGTGCTCCGCGGCAATCCTATCCAGAAATAATCCACGCTTTTCTCACAAGGATATGAACAGAATTGCATCAGTATTAGTGGCGGCAGCCGTGGCAACAGCGTCATGCTGGGCCCAGACGGCTGAGAAATGGAGTCTCGACAGCTGCATTGCCTACGCCACGACCCACAATATCTCCGTCCGTCAGAGCCGCCTCCAGACCACCAACAGCGAGATCAACGTCAACTCGGCCGAAAACGCATTTCTCCCCCAGCTCAGGGGCTCGGCCTCTCAGTCATGGGCCTTCGGCCGCGCGCTGACCGCCGACAACACCTATGCCAACCGCAACACCTCGTCGACCTCGTTCAATCTCGGCTTCTCCCTCCCAGTCTTCCAGGGTCTCAGGGCGCTCAGGAATCTTGACTACGCCAAGGCCGAACTCGCCACAGCCCTCGAGCAGACCGAAGCCACGCGAGACGACATCGAGCTCCGCGTCATCTCATATTATCTCCAGACCCTCCTGTCGCGCGAACTTCTCGCTGTTGCACGCAATCAGGCCGAACTCTCGCGCGTCGAGCTCCGCCGGCGCAAGGAGCTCTTTGAGGCCGGCAAGATCCCCGAGCTCGACATCATCGAGGCCGAGAGCCGGGTGGCTCAGGACGAGATGAGCGTCGTCAGCTGCGAGAGCGACGAGCAGCTCTCGCTCCTCAACCTGTCGCAGCTCCTTGAGCTGCCCGCCGGTCTTCCATTCGACATCACACCCCTCGACACAACGGCCATAGCTTTCGGCAACGCCTACCGCCTCTCGCCCGAGGAGATCCTTGCCATTGCCCTCGACAACAACCACTCCATCCGCGCCGCCACTCTCTCGGCCGCCGCAGCCCGCAAGAACATCAAGGTGGCCGAGACGGGATATATCCCGACCCTCTCCTTCTCGGCCGGTCTCGGCACGAGCTATTACAAGACCGGAGGTGGCTACCACAACGACAGCTTCGGGGCTCAGATGCGCCACAATTTCAGTCAGAGTCTCGGCTTCTCTCTCTCGGTGCCTATCTTCGACGCTTTCTCGACCCGCAACAGTATCCGCCGCGCCAAGGCATCGGCTCTGGCAGCCAACCTCAACCTCGAGAGCACGCGCCTGAATGTTGAAAACGCGATAAATCAGGCCTACGCTCAGGCCACTACCTCACGGGCCAAAGAGATCTCATCGCGCTCCGCCGCCACTCATTCCGAAGCCGCCCTCGCCGCCGTGACTGAGAAATACAACGCTGGTCGCGCCACTCCCACCGAGTGGGAGACGGCCAAGACAACCGCCACCCGTGCGCAGGCCGAAGCAGTCCAGGCTCGCTACGAATATCTTCTCCGTCTGCGAGTCCTCGACTTCTACGCCCGCCGCTGACCTACCGACAGCTTTTCCATAATATAGATCCCGCCGGGAGGGAAGCACCAACAGATAGCGGTGCTTCTCTCCCGGCCTGTTTTCTGCCCCTGATCAGCCAAGTGCCAGACGGCGGGTGTCGCGGGTCACATAGCTCCTGATCATGGCATAGATCATGGCCTGGACGGGAGTGAGGGTTTCAGCCGGATCGCGCCCGAGAATAAACTCCTGGGCCAGAGCCGAGGAGATGGCGCCCCGCTCGGCCACCGGCAGCGAGTTGATAGTGTTGACCACCCGTGGAGTGATCACCATTGTGGGTAATGTGGTTGATTTCATGGACTAAGAGGAGTTTGGTGCAA
>CAYWWE010000081.1:0-10619 GCA_964461785.1 uncultured Bacteroides sp. | reverse complement strand
TTTCAATCGATCTCTTTCGATTGTCAACCGGTCGTTTTCCCGATTGCGTTGCAAAGGTAGGCACTTTTTCTGAACTGACAAAATTTTCGGAGAAAAAATTGCTCTTTGATGTCGAATTTTTTATTCAGCAGCTGAAACGCATCCGGCTGGATCAGGCTGCCGGCTTATTGTTGGAAAAGGTTATCGCTTTGTTGTAGAAGAAGTTGGCCAGTGTGTAGACTACCATTCCGATGAGAGTGGCAATACCATAGCCGGAAATGACCAGACCAAAAAGATCCCACTCGCTGTTGGTGAGAAAAGAGTGGTCGGTCAGGAGCCATGTTGCAACAAACTGCAGGGCGTAGCAAATAAGGAAACCACCGATAAACTTGACTGCCTCGCGGAGATATCCGGCCGAGGAGTGGAACACCCACAGTTTGTTCCAGAGAAAGGAGTTGATAAATCCGGCAACGTATCCTATGGCATTGCTCGCCCACTGGTTGATCTCAAAGAAATCCTTACAGGCATAGATCACGACAAGGGTAAGGATAGTGTTCATGGCTCCGACCATAGCATAGCGCACAAACTGGATGAGGTCGGCCCGCTTCATGGCGGATGTCTTGCTGTCGGTCATATCTCAGATGGTATTATGATTTGCGTGTGGCCGAATAGTGACGGCATACGTCGGTTAGAAAACACTCCTCGCAAGCCGGCTTGCGGGCCTTGCACACATATCTTCCGTGGAGGATAAGCCAATGATGTGCGTGAGGCACCAGATCTGCCGGAATGTGACGGACGAGGGTGCGTTCGGTGGTGAGTGGTGAGCGTGAGTTTGTTGTCAGGCCAATCCTTTCGCTCACGCGGAACACATGGGTGTCGACAGCCATAGCCGATTGACCGAAAACGACCGAGAGGATAACGTTGGCAGTCTTGCGTCCGACACCCGGCAGAGTCATCAGCTTGTCGATATCGTCGGGGAGATCGCCGTTAAATTCTTCGGTCAGGCGGCGTGCCATGCCTACGAGCGCCTTGGCTTTGTTGTTGGGGTATGAAACCGACTTTATATAAGGAAATATATCGTCGGGGGTGGCGAGTGCCATGTCGGCAGCCGTAGGGTAGGCCTCAAACAGGGGAGGAGTGACGAGATTGACCCTCTTGTCGGTACATTGGGCCGAGAGTATAACGGCGACGAGGAGCTGGAACGGTGATCCGAATTCCAGCTCCGTCGTAGGTTTGGGCATCTTTTCCTGAAAGCGCTCGATAACCTTGGTATAGCGCTCTTTGACTGTCATCAGTGGGCTGAGGTAAACTCCTGGAGGAAGCGCGTGTCGTTTTCGGAGAACATGCGCAGATCCTTGACCTGATATTTGAGGTTAGTGATACGCTCCACACCCATGCCGAGGGCGAATCCTGAATAGCGTCGTGAGTCGATTCCGCACGCCTCGAGCACATTGGGATCCACCATGCCGCAACCGAGGATCTCGACCCAACCGGTGCCCTTGCAGAATGAGCATCCTTTGCCGCCGCAGAGATTGCAGGAAATATCCATCTCGGCCGAGGGCTCGGTGAAGGGGAAGTAGCTCGGGCGGAGTCGGATGCGGGTGGAGGGACCAAACATCTCCTGAGCAAAGTAAAGGAGAGTCTGCTTGAGGTCGGCAAAAGATACATCAGTGTCGACATACAGAGCTTCGACCTGATGGAAGAAGCAGTGGGCGCGGGCAGAGATAGCTTCGTTGCGGTAGACGCGTCCGGGGCAGATGATGCGGATAGGGGGCTGGGTGTGCTCCATCACGCGACTCTGGACCGAGGAGGTGTGGGTACGGAGCAGGACGTCGGGCTCGCGGTTGATAAAGAATGTGTCCTGCATATCGCGCGCAGGATGATCCGGTGCGAAGTTGAGAGCTGAAAACACATGCCAGTCATCTTCGATCTCTGGGCCCTCGGCCACTGTGAAGCCCAGACGGCTGAAGATGGATATGATCTCGTTTGAGACTATGGAGAGAGGATGGCGGGTGCCGATGGGGAGAGCTGCACCGGGACGGGTGAGGTCGAGCGACGGATCAAGTGTGTCGGCCGACTCCAGGGCCTCGCGGAGAGAGTTGATCTTATCGGTTGCGAGATTCTTCAGTTCGTTGATGGCCTGCCCGATCTCACGCTTCTGTTCGGCGGGAACGGTGCGGAAATCGGCCATCAGTGCGGTCACGGCACCTTTTTTCGAGAGATATTTTATGCGGAGAGCTTCGACCTCGTCGGGGGTCGAGGCGGACAGCGATTCTATTTCTGCTTTCAGTCCGGCTATTTTATTCAGCATAGCTTGTGGTTGGAATTGTTGTTGATGCTGCAAAATTACAAAAAAACTTGCTTAACACGTCATGCTGAGTGAATAAAACGAAACCCCGAAGCATGATGGCCGGGGTGGGAAAAGATGGGGAAATAAAAAAAATTATCCGTCATCACGACGAATAATCTTCTTACCTTAAATCTAATACCATGAAAAACTGGTGCAAAGGTAGGCCCTTTTGCTCGATCTGCAAATTTTTGGCGTGGAAATTTGCGTGATTTTAACTTTTGTTTAATGAATAAGGCCAAAATTCACAGTAGTTAACTCAAAATTTCCTTCAGCATGTCATGATTCGAGAGAAGAATAGATGGCAGAGAGGATGGCTGCGCGCGGATTGAGACGGCTGAAGGCGGCGTTGGTGCGCGACGGGTTCACACGGTTGGAAAGAAAGACGAAAATAATCTCGTTTTGCGGGTCGACCCAGAAGCACGTGCCGGTAAATCCGGTGTGGCCGAAGGTGGTCAGCGGAGCCCCCGACTCTTTGAGCGATTTGTAGTTGCTCACGAGGTCAAATCCGAGAGTGCGCTCGGCTGTCGGTGATTTTGTGGTGGTGAAAAGTTTGATGGTCGAGGGTTCAAGAATCTGTTCGGGACCATAGACGCCTCCGTTGAGCCACATCTGGCATAGTTTTGCGATATCCCCCGAGGTTGAAAACAGTCCGGCATTGCCGAACACTCCTCCCGAAAAGGCAGCCATCTCGTCGTGGACATAGCCCTGGACTGTCTGTCGGCGTAGGAAAGGGTCGTGCTCGGTGGGCGCGATCTTTTCAACGGGATACCAGAGCGAGGGACGGTAGCCGGTAAGATTGGCCCCCAGAGGCGCGAAAATCTCGGTGTCGACCCACTGATCGAGGTCTACTCCGGTGAGCCGTTGCTGCAGGTCGGCAAGAATTGCAAAGTTGAGACATGAATAATTATAGGCTTTGGTCTTGCGGAGGCCTATATTATAAATACGGTTCATGATGGTGTCGTAGGCCTCTGAGGTGGCGTAGATTCCTTTAGCCACCGGAGCCTCTGTCTTCTCGGTCGAAGAAATGTCGGTGCGGAGACGCGCGTTCTTATTGCCGAACATTCTGGGCGCCAGTTTGATTGTGTTGGTCGCTGTGGCCCGCGCTGTGGTGAGGGGACCCGAGTATGTGGCTGTGTCCATCATAAGTCGATACATGTTAAGGGTCGCAGGCATACCGCTTTCGTGGAAAAGGAGCTGCGAGATGCGCAGGTCTGCCTTGTCGGGAGAGATCTCGGGGAGGAGATCGCCGAGGCGCTGATCTGGGCGTATGAGCCCCTCGTCGTAGGCTTTCATGATGCCGCTCATCGTGGCGGTGGCTTTGCTCATCGAGGCTATGTCGTAGAGTGTCCGCGAGTCGACGGCGGGTG
The DNA here is from genome assembly GCA_964461785.1 of uncultured Bacteroides sp. Classification (GTDB taxonomy): domain Bacteria; phylum Bacteroidota; class Bacteroidia; order Bacteroidales; family Muribaculaceae; genus Paramuribaculum. The sequence continues at coordinate 6,923 of CAYWWE010000081.1, read as the reverse complement.
AGCCCTGGGCATACGACAGATGTCCGTAGGCTTGGTCGAGCACTACGTTTCCATTCCGGGCCACGAGCACCTGACAGCCCGGGAAGGCTTTCTCGGCAATAGCTTGCCTGACGATGGAGTCGACCCGGGTGGTCAGTGCTGAAGTGAATCCTTCGGCACTGGGTGAGGCATAGCCGAGGCGGCATTTGCGGGTATCAACGCCTGAACCGACTTTGGCCACGCCCGGCACATTGACGGGAAACCGACCATCGACGGATATTCCTCCAAATACACCCATAGCTGCTGCGCGACGCAGAGCCGGGGTATCATCGTAGACGGCCATCAGCTCGGGCGCCTTATCGAGATTGCCGAATGAGGCCATCCTGTAGGGGTTTATGAAGAACACCGGAATGACGGAGGAGCCGGAAGAGGTTATCTTGGCGTAGGCCTCGCGGGCCCATGCGGAGTAAGAGAATACTCCGACAATAATTATATCGCTGTCAGCATGGAGCTTATCAAGGGCTGCCGCAGAGAGTGGCGATTTTTCGGTGACGGAGTATGTGGGGCAGTCGACATACTTCACGCAGAGATCGGAGAATTCGTTTGCTGCCGGAGCGCCGATCGAAACTACAGCAACGCGGTTGGATTCGAGTGACGGAACGGGAACGAGTCCTTCGGTGTTGGCCAGAAGGGTGACGGCTGCATTGGCAAGCCGCTGGTTGAGATCCTTGGCTGCTTCGGAATTGATGCGCGCAGAGAGACCGGATGTGTTGACCGGTGTATAGTCGGCCAGTCCGCAGACATATTTATAAGCCAGAATGCGCTTGCATCTCTCCTCGATGACTGATGGGGAAATGACTCCGCTCTCAACGGCCTTGACAACGGCATCGATGTCGGATGACGGAGCGGCTGATCCGAGAAGCACGTCGGCTCCTGCCTTCAGCGCCTCTACGCAGTTGTTGCTACCGGCAACATTGGCGCCTTTCATCTCCAGGGCATCGGTCCAGATCATGCCCCGGAAGCCCATTTCATTGCGGAGCAACCCGGTAGTGATCGGCTCGGAGAGCGAGGCCGGACGACCCGATGGATCGAGCGATGGCACATTGAGATGGCCCACCATCACGCCTGACAGACCGGCTTCGATATAGTCGGCGAACGGAACGAGATCGACCGACTGCATCTCGGCGCGTGTGTGGTCGATCGTGGGCAGACTCTTGTGTGAGTCTGCCGAGGTGTCGCCATGACCGGGGAAGTGCTTGCCCACCGACATCACACCGCCGGCCTCCAGCCCTTTGGAAAAAGCCACACCCAGACGGCTCACCGATCTGGGGTTTTCGCCGAAAGATCGGAATCCGATCACGGGGTTTGACGGATTTGAATTGACATCGAGCACCGGAGCGAAATCAACGCTTATGCCCAGTTCGCGACATTCACGGGCCAGTTCGCGACCATAATCATAGAGCAATGTCGGATCCTGAATAGCTCCAAGAGCCATGTTGTAGGGATACCGCGGAGCATCTTTCAGCCGCATGGCCAGACCCCACTCGCCGTCGAGCGTGACCAACAGGGGCACTTTCGAAATGCTCTGCGCATAGTTGATGAGAGAGGCGTAGCTTGCTATTGTGCCTTTGCCGAGGAGGATTCCGCCCACGCCATCGGTCTTGCAGAGGCGGTTGAGAGTGGCACGCCCGGCTTCATTGTCAGAAATGACGAGATGCGGTACAAAAAGCTGTGCCACCCTCTGGCGGGGAGTCAGACTTGAATATACCGAATCTACCCAAGCCTGTCCGGCAGGAGGCAGGGCCTCCACCTGGTCGAGCAAAGTGGGCGAATCCGACGCCACGGGCAGATGCGACGCGGGTCCGGCAAGGAGCATGAACATGAAGCTCCCGAGAAGTTGCAGTATCTTGACCATGATTTTGTGAGTGTGGCTCTCGTTGAATTATTTTGCAGCCATACGAGGAGTATGGTCGGGCTCTACGGTGGGATTGGCCGACAGCCACGCGGAGATAGCGTCGAAAGCTATCCGAGGGTCGGTGTCGGTAATGGTGCCGCGTGTCAGAGGTGTCAGATAGTCGCCTCCTCCCGCCAGATAGTCTACGGTTGCAATAGTATAAGTACGGGCCGGGTCGATAGGTTCACCATTGATGAGAATGGTCTCAGCCACTTGCGCAGAGGGATCGTAGATGGCTTTAATGGCGCTGCTTACTCCCTGACCTCCCTGCGAGGCCATGATATTGAAAGTCTCGATGAGGTCTTTGCCGCTGATGTCCATGACGACAATGCGGTTGTCAAAAGGCATCATCTCCATGATGACGCCACGGGTCACCGCACCTTTGGGCACTCCGCGCCTTATGCCGCCCTTATTCATTATGGCGAAATCAATCTTGCGTCCGGCAAGGCTCTGGCCTTCGGCCGCAACGATATCGCTGACGAGATTGACGAGAGGTGTGGAACGGTGTGGAAGCTCCTCGGGAGTCGTAGCAAGGACGATGCCGCAGATAGAGTCGATCGAGGCGCGGTAGGGGCGGAGAAACGACTCTACTGTGCCATCGGTGCGGGGATCGAGACGGTTGTCGACAGGGATGAGCTTTGACGATATCTGTCCGGTTGAAAAATCAATATCGACCTCTCCAAGCGTGACACCTCCTCCGGCGTTCTGGGCGATCACCACGGTGTCTCCGACAGCATTGGGAACGCGGTGGAGCGGCGCGTCGGATCTGGCCGGGTCGATTTCAGTGTGGCTGTGACCGCCGATTATGATGTCGATGCCTTTGGACCGTCGGGCGAGATCGAGATCGTTGGCTCTCTGGCGCGCTGAATATCCTATGTGTGATACTACCACGACATAGTCGGCGTGACAGACGTGACGTAGATACCAGGCCATTGAGTTGGCGGCTTCGACAGGGTCGAGATACACTACCCCCTCTGAGTGGTTGGCGGCTATCATTCCTTCAGGATCGAGGTTTATACCGATGAATCCTACTTTCTTGTCGCCGAACTCCTTTACGGTGTATGGCTTCAGCACTCCATCGAGAGCTGAGGCGGAGAGGTCGTAGTTGGTTGAGATACGTTCGGCTCCGAGACGGCTCCAACGCTCGGCCAGCTCCTCGATCGTGTTGTCAAATTCATGATTGCCAAGGATCTGAATGTCATAGCCGAGCAGGTTCATGAGAGAGTCCTCAACCTCGCCCTTGAAAAGTGAGAAAAACAAGGTGCCCTGCACGGCGTCTCCCGCGTCAATGAGGAGGGTAGCGGGGGAGGTGGCCCTTACGCTGTCCACCAGAACTTTGCGGCGGGCTACTCCGCCACGGTCGCGATTGTTGGGATCGATCTGCGAATGGGTGTCGTTGGTGTGGAGGAGGACAAGGCGAGAGGGATTTTGGGCTGAGGTCTTAAAAGACGAGAAATGTGCCAGACATGAAAGCATGCCGGCACATAGAAGTATATTTCGGATCTTCATTGCTGCTGGATTATATAAGGAGAGTCGGCCGGGATAAATTGTCCCGCCATCAGAGTGTTGTAGATTCTAAGACATGCGTATGCGTCGAGGGAGGCGTAGGCTTGCTGCGATGGGGCGAGGACGGGGGCTTCCCAGTTGGTGAGCCGCTGGCCTTTGGATATTCGCTCGCCGAAGATGATGGCGTAGATCTTCTGAAGCGAGGCATCGGTGATATGGTATTGCCTGACAAGAGTCTGCAGCTCTACGAATCCTCCCGGTTCAAACTCGCGCAGCTTCCTGAGCTGATGGAAATCGTCTTTAAGCGACAGCCCGACTTTTATAACTGACGGATCTGCGAGCCAATTGACGAGGGTGTCGGACAACCCGGTGTGGTTGAGCCGGAAGAGATAGCATCGCTCGGTGTCTGAAACCTGCATGAGCGAAACCTTGTGCATCTCTCCTTTCTGGAAGTTGGGTCGAGTCTCAGTGTCGAAGCCAACCACGCTGCGGGCGTAGAGTCGGGCGATGGCTGCCTCGACTCCTTCGGGCGAGTCGACTACCGTCACATCTCCCCCGAAGTGAGCCAGAGGCATGCCGGCTATCACCTCTTTTGATATGGCAATGTCAAATGTCTCAGCCATGTCAGAGGGTGGGGATATCAATAACGGGAACACCGGGCCAGTTGCGGGCGGCATATCTGACGATGAAATCATGTGTGTCGGCCGAGATGAGCGGATCGGTGTCGTAATAGGTGTTGTAGAGGATTGCAAATACGGGGATGCCGCGAGAGGCCAGAGCTTCGAGCGAGAGTATAGTGTGGTTGATGGATCCCAGTATGCCGTTGGTGACAAGGGCAACGGGCAGCTTGCGCGATGTTATGTAGTCGATGGTCAGGAAGGTATCTGTCAGAGGCACCATCAGTCCACCCGCTCCCTCTATGAGCACAGTGTCAAACCGCTCCTTGAGCCGTGAGGTGGCGGCGTCGATTGCCTCAATATCAATCTCCCTTCCGTCGATGCGGGCAGCCAGCTGGGCTGAAGCGGGATAGGTGAAGATGACGGGGGCGGTGGTGTGGTCGAGGTCAACATCGAGCAGTCCTGTTCCGGTGAGGCGGCGGTGGGCTTCGATATCCTCGCTCATTTCCTTACATCCTGTCTGTACGAATTTCTGAGTGATGACAGTGCGTCGCTGCCTGGCTGCGAGTTCCATTGCCAGCCATGCCGTGCAATAGGTCTTGCCGGCATCAGTGTCGATGCCGCTTATAAAGATAGCCTCCGGGGCTGGTGGAAGAATGGGGGCATTATTTTTCGTCGGCATAGCGGTTGGGAAATTTCAGGTGGAGACGGGGATGGGTCATCGCGTAGATGATCAGGAAGATGCCGATGAGGATGAAGGGAATACTCAATAACTGACCCATGTTGAGAGTCATGTTGGCCTCGAAGGCGACCTGATCGTTCTTGACAAACTCGATGAGAAAGCGGGCAGTCCAGAGCACGGTGAAGAACACGCCGAAGATGAGGCCGGGACGCTCCTCTGCGTTTTTCTTCCAATACATCCACATCAGGACGCCGAACAGAATGAAGTAGCAGAGCGCCTCATAGATCTGTGTAGGATGGCAGGCAACTCCCTCATACATGGCATGCCATTCGGGCGAGCGGAGGAACATGAAGCCCCAGGGCAGGTTGGTGGCGTGGCCATAGATCTCGCTGTTCATGAGGTTGCCGAGCCTGATCAGTCCACCGACAAGTGCGATCGGGATGACAAGGCGGTCAAAGGTCCAGAGCGGAGAGCGCTTGGTGGTGAAGATCGAGAACAGAATTACGGCGAGGATAATGCCTATGGTGCCTCCGTGGCTTGCCAGACCGCCTTCCCACACTTTAAGGATCTGTATGGGATGAGCGCTGTAATACTCCCATTCGTAGAAAAACACATGTCCGAGACGGGCGCCGATGATCGTTGCGCCGACAACCCAAAGGAGCAGGATCGGGAGCCATCGCTCGGGGGCACCTTCATGGCGGAACATACGGCCTACGATTTCATATCCGGCAAGGAAGCCGATGGCAAACATGAGGCCATACCATCGCACTGTGATTGGCCCGAGGGTGAACAGCACCGGATCGGCGTTCCAGACTATAGCTGAACTGAGCATATATCAATCGATGGGAGAGAGTGAGGAATAATTATAATTTGGTGCAAATATACGCAAAATCCGCGGAAAAACGGCCACCGATGTGTCATTCGAACTCCAGTCCGGCCTCTTCGGCGAGAATACGGTCGGCGGCGATGGTAGATCCGACAGTGGTGAGCATATCGCCTACAATGGCGCTGTTGACTCCCACTTTTATGGCAAGGAGCTGGGTGGCATGGCTCATCGCTGCCCGTCCGCCGGCAAAACGTATGTCGGCGTGGGGATGGATGAAGCGGAAAATGGCGATGGTGGTGATCAGTTCATCGTCGGGCACCGGGGCGGCATCCTGAAGGGGAGTGCCCGGGATGGGGTTGAGGAGATTGATCGGAATCGACACGGGATCGACCTCGCGCAGGGCAAGTGCAAACTCTACCCGCTGGCGAGGTGTCTCGCCCATACCGATAATACCTCCGCAGCATATCTCCATGCCTTCATTGCGGGCATGAGCTATCGTTGCGAGTTTGTCGGCTATGGTATGGGTCGAACAGAGTGTGGCGAAGTGGCTCGGAGCGGTCTCCATATTGCAGTGGTAACGGGTCACGCCTGCTTCCTTGAGCTGGTGCATCGCTTCGGCATCGAGTATGCCCATGGACGCGCACAGCCCCAGTCCGCCCTGATCTGCTATCTCGCGAATATAGCTGCAAGCACGGCGCAGCTCTGATCCCCGCATGGCGCGACCACTTGTGACCAGCGAGAAGCGCGATATTCCTTCTCGGCGGTTCATGTCGGCGGCTTTAAGACATGTCTCGCGGTCGATGAGGGGATACACGTCGGCCGAAGTCTTGTAGTGGGCCGACTGGGCACACCACTTGCAGTCTTCGGGACAGTGTCCGCTTCGGGCATTGACGATAGAGCAAGTAAGGAACTTGCGTGGAATAAAAGCGCGGGTTATCTCGGCAGCGGCCTCCCAAAGTTCCGGCAGCTGATCGGGGCGGAGGTCGGCGAGGGCGTAGGCTTCGCTGTCGGTGATAGATCCTCCATCGAGGATGCGCTGTTTTATATCTGAGATAGAAATGTCCATATTAGAATCGTATTAGGGCCGGGCCGGAGAGCGCCCCGGACGGTATAGGGTTGCAAATATACGATTAAAATGGCGGATGCGTCCTGCCGGAGTGAAAAATTTATTTCGTGGGGGACGGCTCTTTCATTTAAAAACGCTTTGCCGTAGCCCCTAAAGCCATATTATATAGGCATGCCCCATAGACTATAGAGACAGAAAAACAGCCGTAAATGGGCTTTTACGTACTACGAAAGTACGGTGACGGCTGAGAGGGTCGTTCAATCGAAGGCTTCCTGAAGGCTGATGTTGGTGAT
>CAYWWE010000080.1:0-10643 GCA_964461785.1 uncultured Bacteroides sp. | reverse complement strand
CGCTTTTTGTATAACCACCGTACCCACTCCGAGGAATCTATAGGGTAATTATCACTTCATATCACACAGATCTACTTCTAATCCAAATCCTCCTGCCGGTCAGTCTGCCGCCGGAGCATCAGCCGTCACTCAACACTTTACCCTATGAAAAAATTTCCTCCAAAAATCATCGGGGCTCTGACTATGCTAATCGCTATCGTCATAGGCACAACATCTGCCTTCGCCCAGACTCTTGAGAAAATAGACGATCTCTATTACAATCTCTACTCATCGGACAAAACAGCTACGGTGGCAGAGTCAAACGAGTATAAAACAACTTTCAATGACAAAGAATGCGTTATCCCTGCCACTGTTTCATTCAACGGGGATGTCTATACTGTTACCGCAATAGACAACAATGCTTTTGTGGAGATTGGTTTCACCTCTGTAAAAGTAGCCGGTTCTGTCAAATCTATAGGAAACAGTGCATTCTTCCAATGTGAGAATCTTAAAGAGGTAACTCTTGAGGAGGGAATCACATCTCTGGGAGAGTCTGTTTTCCAAAATTGCTTCTCTTTGGAGCAAGTCAGCCTTCCGTCAACCATAACTCAAATCCCAGCACATTGTTTCTTCAATACCTGGATAGAAAAAATATCTATTCCAAAGGGAGTGACCACTATAGGTTATGGCGCTTTCCAAGACTGTAAGAACCTTAGCGAAATAACTATTCCGGGTAGTGTGACCACTATCGAATATTCCGCCTTCCAAAGTTGTATATTTCTTGAGCAAATCGTTATTCCGGAGGGGGTAACATCTATAGGTAACACCGTTTTCGAGAATTGCACAAATCTTACAAGTGTCTCCTTACCCGAATCACTGACACAATTAGGAGGGGGTGCCTTCAATGGCTGCAAGTCAATTACTGAAATCAATATACCTTCCAAACTGACTACTATTGGCAACAATTGCTTCAGTAGTCTCAGTAGCCTTCGTAATCTGGTAGTGCCTGCAACGGTTTCTAATATCGAAGAAGCTGCTTTTCCTGGTTCCATCAAATACATAACATTTGAGAGCGCCGATCTATATAAGGACTATATGGTGGAAAAGAACGGCATGGACAACCTCTTTTCCGTTATTACTAACAATGGCACTGAGGTGCCTCGTAATATCACAGTGCTTGTTCCGGAAGAGAGTGTGGAAGGATATCAGGGTGTTCTCAATCCCGATGAATTCCATGTATATGCAATGGAAACTTTTGTTGAATTGCCTGAAGGATCTGCACTCCATCTTTCGGAAGTAGCCGAGTATTATAAAGTCGGTGAAGAAATCACCCTCACAGCCACTCTCACGCCTGAGCCTCTTACCATCGCCCTAAACTGGACCTCAAGCGATGATGCAATTGCAACTGTTTCAGAGTCGGGAGTTGTTAGCATGAAAGGTCCCGGTAAGGTAACAATCAAAGTTACAGCGAAACAAGACAGAGATATCACTAACGAAGTAACCTTCGACGTCTATGCTGCCCCTACTGACATTACTGTACAAAAGTCGGATGAACCGGCTATAATTGTCATCGGCGATGAGATTGAGCTCACAGCCACTATAAACCCCGCGACAACACTACAGAAGGTAGATTGGACTGTTTCTGATGAAAAAGGTACTATTGAAACTGACCCTGAAAATCCTTTAGCTGCTGTATTCAAACCCATATCTGCAGGCGATGTTACCGTCACGGCTACTTCGGTCCTTGACTCAGAAATAAGTGGCGTTATTGAGATGACTGTCTATGCACCGACAACCAAAATAACGGTGAAGGCATCTCAGGAGCGTTTCGATCAGGGCGAGTCAATTCAGCTTGAAGCAGTTATCAATCCTGATGACGCATATCCTAAAGTTGAATGGTCGAGTTCAAACACTGATATTGCAACTGTGGATGAAACCGGTAAAGTGACCGGTATTGGCACTGGTGAAGTAACCATTACGGCGAGCGCGCTTGACGGCTCTAAAGCAAGTGGCGAAATCAGTCTCGAAGTCGTTCCCTATGTAGCGGCCACCGGTATTGCTATCGAGACTCCTTCAAAATCATCCATCTTGGTCAACGAAAGGGTAACTCTCACCGCAACGCCTAATCCAGATGATGCAACCGGGGTTATCAGCTGGAAGTCATCAGATGAAGATGTCGCAAAGGTCGATGCCGCAGGTATTGTTACAGGTGTTGATCAAGGCGAGGTTACTATCACCGCAACCATCACCAACAAGGATCAGACAACTTTCTCCGATATGGTGACCATAACAGTTGTTCCTCTGGTTGAGGAAATCTCTCTTGAGGGCGAAGGCGTGAAAAATGGCGAGATCACCATGATCACCGGCAGAACTCTAACAGTAACCGCAACCATAAGCCCCGAAAAAGCCACTCAGTCCCTTTCATGGTCATCTGACAATACGGAGGTTGCTACTGTAAGTGAGAATGGTGAGATTTCAACACTGACGCCCGGCACGGCAACTATCACCGCCACCGCTACAGACGGATCCGAGAAATCCGCTTCAATCGTGGTCACTGTAGTTCCGGCAGGCGAAAAGATCGAGTTAACCGGAGCAGAGGAGAATGAGGAGATCCTTATCGGAAATACAGTCACACTCAAGGCTACGGTAACTCCCGATGATGCTTCTCAGGAGGTTGAATGGTCGTCAAGCAATGACGAGATTGCATCGGTCGATAGCGAAGGCGTAGTCACGGCTATAGCCGAAGGTGAAGTGACCATAACAGCAACTGCAACAGATGGATCAGGTATCAGCGGAAGCATAAAACTGATTGTTACTGTACCAGTGGATGCCACCACCATTACTATCAAGACTCCAGACAAGACTGCACTCGAAACCGGTCAGACTCTGAAACTTATAGCAATAACAGACCCTGAAGACGCTACTGGAAAGATCTCCTGGCAATCGGATAACACCGAAATCGCTACGGTGGATGAGCAGGGTAATGTCAAGGCTGTTAAAGAAGGAACTGTAGAAATCACTGCCGTCATCACAAATTCAGACGGCACGGAGATTACCAGTGAGCCAGTAACACTGACAATTACGGCACCTAAGATCGTCCAGGCCACGTTCATTTCGGTTTCACCCAAAAGCATCATGGTAACCGTTGGAGAGCAGTTCACCATTAATGCAACAGTACGTCCCGCAAATGCAACGACAGATGTAGTGTGGAATGTGGATGACACATCTTTGTGCCGCCGAATCTACAGCAGCAACCAGACCGCTGCCTTCAAGGCTCTCGCTGAAGGCAAGACAACCATCACAGCCGCTCTTGCAAACGGTATGTATCTGTCTGCTTCTGTTGAGGTCATAATATCCAATACATCCGGCATCGACAGCGTAAACGCTGACGCGGAAAGCGGAGAGGCAACCATATATGATCTGAGCGGTCGCCGCCTGAGCCGGATCAGCAAGGCCGGTTTCTACATCGTCAATGGTAAGAAAGTATTTGTGAGATAACAACACATACTACACTGCATAATCCATCAGGATGACAGTCATTAGGGATTGTCATCCTGATTTTTTCTTTTGAATACCAATCCATTGTCGTGAGCATACGAATTAAGCCGACTTTTCCGTGGCGTTATTGATTTCAAACTTTTTAATCAAAAAAAACATGTTTAATTTGAATGAAAATAATCGGATCGTCATGTCGCTGCATCCGGCCGTTATGCGGATAGGAGTCAATTGCCTGAGCGGACAAGTGCATCTGGTTGGACTTGATCCAACCAACGGGTATGTCTATATCTTCGTGGGTCGGTCGCGCAAGGTCATGAAAATACTTCATTGGGAGTAGGGAGGTTATATGATGTATTACAAGCGGCTCGAGCGAGGGCGTTTCCATCCTCGCATCTTCCTGCGCCAGGATATCGGTTTCCATTCGATGCAGTGGTCGGAGCTTGTTTTGTTGATGGAGGGGAAATCGCCCAAGGCTGCCCGTCGCCGCCGGTTGTGGTGGCCGAGCCTGGACGGTGGGTGTTGGAGTCAGGTTTTTTGTGTATCTTAGACGACAAATACCACATTCAATGACATAATCCGCCTCGGGTTTACAAATTCTGAGATAGCTTTCGGAGCCTACGTTGAACATGACTTTTTGAGCTTCGCATCGGGTCGTCTGAGCTTCTTCACTGCTCTGCAGTACCTATACAACCAAACTCGCGCAGGGGAGGATTTCTCGGAGTGCGGTTTTGTCCCCGGTCTGTCGTTCCACATCTTTTGGCGCGCCTGTCGACATCAAGCTCCGCTACCTCTTTGTGGGCTTCAACGACAGCTACGCATATATGAATGATGAATGGGGAGGTTGCCTCGGGCGGGGCAAACTGATCCTTGACGCGGGGTTGCGCCGACTTCAGATCGGAGCCTCTGTGACCTTCTGACGCAAAGAATCCGCTGTGTCTACGCTAATCTGCATTGCCGGGGCGACTCCACGTCTTGTGGGGCCGCCCATTCCTCCCCTCATCGAGCGTTTGTCGGGCGACCCGCGCTGCGGGTCTGGAGTGGGGAGGGAGGCTTTTCGTGGGGTCTCGCGATGCTCGACCACCACGCTACTGTCGGGTGACCTGCTCACGCAGGTCGCAACGTCAACGCGCCGCGAAACGGGTCGCAATCACCATTCCTGCTCGCGGCATGGCAGCGGCATCCCTTCGCCGTCGGATGCACCAGGGTGCATCCCTACATGATAATCGATCATTTATGCTTTTTTATTGAGAAAAGATAATTCTTCTCGTCTTAATCAGCAAATGTTTTTCCGGCGACCGATAGGGATGCACCAGCGTGCATCCGCATGTGAGGATCAACCATTTATGATAGTGAGGGGATCAGCGGGAGGAGTTGAGGGCGGGGATGAAGGCGTCGGGGTAGTGGGTAAGGGTGTGGGTGCCGTCGGGGGCTACGTTGACTATGATGATGTCGAAGCGGGGGATCAGGTCGATCTCCATGGTGTTGATGAAGGCATCGGCGGCGCGACATATGCGTGCGCGGCGACGGTCGTCTACCACCTCAAGAGGGTCGGTGTCAGGCTCGGTGCGGGTCTTGACTTCGACAAACACAACCTCATCGCCCTTGAAAGCTATGATGTCGAGCTCTCCGAGACCATCCATGCGGCGGTCGCGCTTATGGATTGTGTAGCCATTGACAAGGAGGTAGTCGGCGGCTATCGACTCTCCCTGAGCTCCGAGCTGATTATGAATGGCCATGGGAGGAGGGGTTGTTGCGGAAAACGAACAACCGCGAGGGGGCAGTGCGGGGGAGGGCAGTGAGCTGTATGCGGCAGGCTGAAGACTCAAGCGACCCGGAGGCATCGCCCACGGGGCCGAAGCCGGCGCCCTCGATATGGGCGCGGACTGTGGCAAGGGCCGTCTCGGGTGTATTGTTTTCGGCGCTCAGATGGCATAGGAATATATGCGACAGATTGCCTTCGGAGGCTAACGCAGCGGCAAAGACGCCGGAATCGATGTTGTCGAGATGGCCGTTGGGAGCGGCTATCCGGCTTTTGAGAAAGGCGGTGTAGGGGCCGGTGCGAAGCATGCCGGCATCATAGTTGGCTTCGAGCATCACATAGCGGGCCTTGCGCAGATAGAAGTCGACACGGTCGGTGATTGAGCCGATGTCGGTGACAATCCCAAATGTGTGGCCCGACGCTGTCTCGATAAAGAATCCGCAGTTGTCGGTGCCGTCGTGGCTCACCTCAAAAGCCGTGAGGGTCATTCCGGCCAGCGAGAAAGGAAATTCCTTATAGATGGGACGGTGATAATCCTTGACCCGGCGCGATATACTGTGGCGGCGCAGGAGGCCGGTAAGGGTCTTGGGGGTGCAGTAGATGCCTACATCCTTGCGCAGGCGGACAATCTTGTAGACATAGCGCACATGGTCGGAGTGGTCATGGGTGAGCAACACACCCGCCACATTAGCCATGGACAGACCGTTGGCTCGGAGGTCTCGCTCAACTATGTCGGGATCGACTCCGGCGTCGATGAGCACACCCTTGGTGCGTGTGCCGAGATAGGCGCAGTTGCCGCTCGATCCGCTGCCAAACGACATGAACAGCAACGGCTCCTCTCTGGGGCCGGTCGCAAGGGGCTCTACGGGACTGGAGTCAATGCGCGAGCGCTCCTCTTCGTTCCTGACCTGAAGGCGGGTCTTGACAACAAAATCCTGGATCGACGGATGGATCTCGGCCAGATCCGAAGGCTCCCACGAGCGTCGGGATGAGCCGTCGGGACTCTCTTGATCCTCAAAGTGATCGAAAAGCCCGGGCTGACGCGGATCGCCTGTCCTGGAGTCTCTGGCATTAGTGCGTGGTTTGCGTGGGGGCATGATCAGGAAAAGAGGAGGAAAATGGATGGAATCTTTTCGATGGCAAGACCTCCGGCAAGCAGGCGCTTCCACTCGGCCAGCGGACGGGTGACGACGCTCTCGCGGGGACCGGTGATGTCAGAGGCCACGCAGAGCAGCATATTGCCCGGCAGTGCGGATACAAGTTCTTCGAGCAGACGGCGGTTGCGGTAGGGGGTCTCAATGAATATCTGTGTCTGGCGCTCACGCTCGATGCGGCGTGTCATCTCGCGCAGACGGGCAGTGCGGGCCGCCTGCTCGACCGGCAGATAGCCTGTGAAGGCAAAACTCTGACCGTTGAACCCGCTTGCCATGAGCGACATCAGGATGCTCGACGGCCCGACAAGAGGGATCACCCTGAGCCCACGGGCCTGAGCGGCCGCGACAAGATCGGCTCCCGGGTCGGCAATGGCCGGACATCCGGCCTCGCTCACCACCGCCATAGCCTCACCGCGCTCAAGCGGCGCCAGCATGGGAGGGATTTCTTCGGGGCGGGTATGCTCGTCAAGCACCGTAAACGTAAGCGAGGATATGTCGATCGACGGATCGAGACGCTTCAGGAAGCGGCGCGCGGTGCGGATATTCTCCACCACAAAAAACCTTATCCGTCTGGCTATCTCGATATCGCGCCGGGGCAACACATCGTCTACGCGCCCGTCGGCCATAGTCGAGGGCAGCAGATATAGAGCCGCTTCGACCGCATCCAGAGGGGTTGGGCCGGTATCGGGATTGCTTGATTCTGTCGCAGATTGAGCCATCATACCGCAAATTTAGTCAATTTTTCTTCTACGGCCAAATTTACATCTCACATCTCAGTTATGGAAAAGATTTTGTACATTTGCGCTATATAATCCCTTTACCACCGATTGTTTAGCCATGAATCGCTCAACCTCGCCACGTCTGCTGACCGTCTGTGGCCGCTACATGAGCTTTATACTGCTGCTTATTATAGCGGCGGCAACGGCTTCAGCCGAAAATAAAGTGACATACAAAGTTGTGGACAACTCCGGGAACGACAATACAGAGAGCCTGTCACTCAACATCGTCGGTATCTCCAACGACAATGACCGCACCCAGATAGTCTTCAACCTGACAAGCACCAACACCCCTTTCACGGTATATAAAGTGGAGCGTGTCGTCGGCGACAGCATCTATACCCCCGTCGAGCCATTCACCCTCGAGGCCGGAGCCGACGAAGTAGACGGTAAGAAAGCGAAATGGCGCATCTCGCTGGATTTTCCATTCAGCACACGTTTCGGACCCGACGATGTGCTGATCCTCCACACCGACAGAGGCATCCTCCGCAGCCCGATATCGGCCGAAAGGCGTCTGATGGATACAATCGAGATAATGAGAGAGGACTTTGCCAAGAAAATTGATTCGTCGACCCGCGACTCGCGGCGGGCATGGATCATCCTGGGCATCGTACTGGCAGCGCTGGCCGTAATAGCCTCCATTATATATGTTGCCGTGAGGCGACGGTTTATCCAGAAGCGGCGGGAAATCGAGGAGCTCTCTATGCTGATAGCCGACCGCACCGACCGCAACCACGAGCTGGAATCGAAGATCGACGCTCTATACGGTAGCCGGCTCGACACCCTCAACATGCTATGCAACGAATATTTTGAGAAAAACGATTCGGAGAAAGTAAGACTCACCCTCTATAATGAGGTGGAGAAACATATCCTGGCTCTCCGCGACACCAAAAGCATAGCCGAGCTTGAGAAGATAGTCAATACGTTTCTCGACAATATTCTTGTCAGGGTGCAGGAGCAGCTCCCTGATCTCAACCGCAAGGATATCCTTTTCCTGACCTATCTTTATGCCGGATTCTCGCCGCGCGCAGTGTGCATTTTCACTGATCTCAAGATCAAAAATTTCTACAACCGTCGCAGCCGCCTGAAGGAGCGCATCCTTGCATCCGAGGCTCCCGACCGCGAATTTTTCGCCTCAAAGATGTAGGCCCGGCGCCAGAGGGCCCCGCGGGCGGCGCGGAAGTGTCTACGGTAGCCTTCTTAAGTAGCTGATTTTCAAACTGAGGAATTTTCAATTTTTCCACATACTGATTATCAGACACTTACAAGTAAAAATGAGGACGATTTAGACGGCTGTTTTTTCGATGTGGCCAGTTGATGATGTCTAATTTTGCATCATCATTTAAAACCAAACCCCACATGAAAAATTTAGTTTTGCCCCTCGTCCTCATCCTCGCCCAGCTCATCCTGCCCGCAGAATCCCGGGCTCAGTCAAGCCGCAACGACAGCACCGCTACCAAGCATCTCAACGAAGTGGTGGTCGAAGCTCAGATGCAGAGCGTAGCCCCCGCCGCATCGACCTACATCCCCAGCGGCAATCAGAAAAAATCGTCGCAGAACGCTCTGGATCTGCTCACCCAGATGGCCATCCCGCAGATAAGCGTAAACCCTGTGACCAACTCCGTCATGACCCTCAACGGCAAGGATGTGGCCATATATATAGATATGCAGCCTGCCTCTAAAGCACAGATGGACGCATTGCGCCCCGACGACGTGAAAAAGGTAGAGTATCTGGTCTATCCAACCGACGCCCGATATCAGCATCAGCCATTCGTGGTCAACTTCACGTTGCGCCGCAAGGAGATAGGCGGATACTCGAAGTTCACCGGGAGGGCCAACACCATGACAGGATCGGGAAGCGGTCTGGCCTACGGCAAGATGGCATACAAGAGCATGACCTACGATATGCTCGTGACCGACAAATACACTGACCGCGGCCATCAGGGATCGGACAACAGCCAGGTGTTCCGTCTGCCCGGCGCCGACGGGTCGGAACGTGAGATAACGCGCGATAATGTGATGACGGACAGCCGCCTTCAGCAAAACAACCTCGCGGTCTCCTTCCGCGCCATCTACGCCACCCCGAAGATGACAATAGCCAACACACTGTCGGTCGACGCCACCAACCGCCCGCGCCTCAACAGCAGCGGATCGGTAATGTTCACCCCCGAGCTGTATCGCCGGGCCGACTACAGTTCAACGGCCAACTCCAAAGTGGTGTATCCCGCATGGACCGGCAACTTCTTCTTTAATCTCGGCCGGGGATATCAGCTCAACGCAGTAGCCATGATCCACTATCAGGACACCCGCAGCAACAGCTCATACCACGGCGCCGGAGAAACGGATATCGTCACCGATGCCCGCGACAAGGCTGCTAAGGGCCAAGTGATGTTTCAGCTCAACAAGACCATCAACGACCGCAATGTCATGGATCTCAGGGGATATGTGATCCATAACCAGGACAAGGTGACATATAAGGGGTCTACCCTGTCTACCGACCGCTTCAATCAGAATGCCTACGGCGCCACAGTGGGATATTCGCTGCAAGGCGAAAAATTCTACGGCCGTCTGGAAGGCGGAATAATCGGCGAGTCAAACAAGATCGACCATGTCAGGATGACCGACATTGTGCCCCTGATAAATCTCAGCATGCAATATGCCTTCAACAAGCGTCACTCCCTGAATCTGACTGCAAGCTGCAGCAGCAATCTCACGGATCAGTCAGACAAGACCCCGATAGTGTTGCGCGAAAACGAGCTGCTATATAAGACAGGCAATCCTGACCTGAAAAACACCCGCTGGGGATCAGTGAATTTGGAATACACCTGGCTCGCCAACAACCGCCTGCAGATAGCAGCCTCAGGAGGATGGAGCCGCTACTTCGACCGTCCGGTGCCTCTGTTCACACCCGACGGCCCCGAAGGCACGATGCTTCGCTCGATCGTCAACAGCGGCGACTGCCGGAACTTCGACTTCGGAGTGTCGCTCACAGCCCGTCTGCTCAACCGCTCCCTCGTGCTCCAGGCACAGCCCCGCGTATGGTTGACCCGCCTCACCGGCATCTACAGCGAAAGCTACAATTTTGTCTCGCTCTCGGCTTCAGCCACCTACTATCTCAAATCCTTCTACGCCTCGCTCCATTATTCCACAGCCGAGAGAGGACTGATGCAGTATTCGCTCAACTATACTTTCTTCACCGGACGTCCGTCATATAATTTCAGACTTGGCTGGCGCAACAGCAAGTGGAACATCAGCATCTCGGCCATCAACATATTCCGCCGCGACTGGATCGACCAGACATCGAGGTTGACAAGCCGGTATTTCGACCAATACTCGACCCAATACAGCGCCGGCAGCCACCAGAATGTAAACCTTACGGTCAACTATACCATTGGCTTCGGCAAGAAGATCCGCCGCGGCAACGAAGTTCAGTCCGTCACCTCGTCAGGCTCAGCCATCATGAAATAACTCCGCCGC
>CAYWWE010000079.1:0-10898 GCA_964461785.1 uncultured Bacteroides sp. | reverse complement strand
ATCGTGTTCCACTGCATCGTGTTCCCCGCCATGCTCATGGCCTACGGCGACGGATTCCAGCTCCCCGACAATGTTCCCGCCAACGAGTTTCTCAACCTCGAAGGCGACAAGATCTCGACCTCGCGCAACTGGGCCGTATGGCTCCATGAATATCTCAAGGACTTCCCGGGCAAGCAGGACACCCTCCGCTATGTCCTGACCGCCAACGCCCCCGAGACTAAGGACAACGACTTCACATGGGCCGACTTCCAGGCACGCAACAACAACGAGCTCGTTGCCATCCTCGGCAACTTCGTCAACCGCGCCGTGGTCCTGACTCATAAATATTGCGACGGCATAGTGCCGGCTCCCGGCGAGCTCACCGATCTCGAGGAGCGCCTGTTTGCCGACACCCGCAACGCCGTTGCCGCCCTCACCGAGGCCATCGAGACATTCCACTTCCGCGAAGCTCTCCGTCAGGCCATGGAGCTGGCCCGCATAGGCAACCGCTACCTGCAGGAAGCCGAGCCCTGGAAAGTGGCCAAGACCGATCCCGACCGCGTGTCGACCATCCTCTGGGCCGCTCTCGAGCTGTGTGGATCGATAGCCATTGCCTTCGAGCCCTTCACCCCCTTTGCCGCCTCACGCCTGGCCGCCATGCTCGGGCTGACTGAAATGAAATGGAATATGCTCGGCAGCGACACCATCATAACCCCAGGCTCAAAGATAGGCGAGGCCGCCCTTCTCTTTGACAAGATCACCGACGAGGAGATAGCCGCGCAGACCGACCGCCTCGAGCGCATCAAGAAGGAAAACATCATCAAGAACTTCAAGGCCGAGCCACAGGCTCCCGATGTTGACTTCGACACCTTCTGCCGCTCCGACATCCGCGTAGGCACAGTGCTTGAATGTAGCAAAGTCAAGAAAGCCGACAAGCTGCTCCGCTTCCTTATCGACGACGGCCTCGAGAAGCGCACAATCGTGAGCGGTATTGCCAAATATTACCAGCCCGAGGATCTGATAGGCAAGCAGGTGTGCTTCATCGCCAACCTCCCGCCCCGCAATCTTAAAGGCATCGAGAGCCGCGGAATGATCCTATCGGCCGAAAATGCCGACGGCTCCATCGTGGTAATCGGTCCGACTGCACCCGTTGTGCCGGGCGCCAAGGTAAAGTGACGAGATGGAAACCGGCAGCAGCAAGCGGCTACCCCGCATCCTCCTGATCTACACCGGAGGCACCATAGGCATGATCGAAGACTCAGTGACCGGATCGCTCCGCCCATTTGATTTCTCACATCTGATCGACAATGTGCCCAAGCTCCAGAAGCTCGGCTACGACATCGAAAACATATCGTTTGAGCCCCCGATCGATTCAAGTGACATGAATCCCGACCGCTGGAGAGAGATCGCCGGCGTGATCGCCGACCATTATCATGGCTATGACGGATTTGTGGTGCTCCACGGCACCGACACGATGGCCTACACGGCCTCGGCTCTCTCCTTCATGCTCGAGGGTCTGCGCAAACCGGTCATAATCACCGGTTCGCAGCTCCCGATAGGCGAGGTGCGCACCGACGGCGAGGAAAATCTGATCACGGCCGTACAGATTGCCGCCGCAACCGACTCATCGGGGTCGCCCCTCGTTCAGGAAGTAGCGATCCTCTTTGAAGACTATCTCTGGCGCGGCAACCGCTCTACCAAGATGAGCGCCGACAATTTCAACGCCTTCAAGAGCAACAACTATCCCCCCCTCGCCCGCATCGGCCTCGACATCCATTTCAACCCCGAAGCGCTCTACCGGCCCGCGCCGGGAGTGCCGTTTACCCCCCGCTACAATCTTGACACGGGAGTGATGTTTGTCGATCTCTTTCCCGGGATGCGTCATTCCACCCTCTCTCATCTGCTCGCAACACCGGGCATCAAGGGGATCGTGATGCGTACCTACGGCGCCGGAAATGCCCCGACCAACGACGAGTTTATCAACACCATCCGTGAGGCCGTCGACAACGGCCTGACGATCGTCAACGTGACCCAATGCGTCAACGGAGGAGTCAACACCCGCTACGAGGCCGGCGACAAACTGGCATCGGCCGGTGTGATCTCCGGGCGCGACTCCACAGCCGAAGCAGCCATAACGAAGATGATGTATCTCCTCGGTCTCGGACTCGACACAGCAGCCATCAAGCATCAGTTCGATCTCCCGCTCCGCGGCGAGATCAGCTGACCAATCCACCCCCATCTCCTCCTATCATGCATCACAACCTCCGCGACCTTCTTGAATACATCATTGCTCTGGTAGATGAGTTTGCCAGAAAATTCGGTTTGTCGGACAGGCAAGCCTATAATTATATTCACAGCCATAAAGGAGTTAACTTTATTGAGCAGAACTACGGTATTATACACACTCTCTCTATTGAGGAAGCAGTGGATAGCATCGTAGCATACTGTCGGAGACAAGGAGGTTCCCTATGATTCTGTATCATGGCTCAAATACTTATATCGAACAAATAGATCTTTCAAAATCCAGACCTAACAAAGATTTTGGCAGAGGATTCTATCTATCTGACACAAAAGAACAAGCAAACGAAATGGCAGGCTTCAAATCCATGCTTTTAGGAGGAGATCCAACCGTTACAGAATTTGATTTTGATGCTGATCTATTGCATAAGAGTCATCTGGATATCAAAATATTCACAGAATATTCCGAAGAATGGGCCGACTTCATTCTTGCAAACCGGGAAGGACACGATGTCAGATGTTATGATTTTGTCTATGGACCGATCGCCAATGATAAAGTCGGTCTACAGATACGAAAACTAAAAGATGGCAGCATAGACAGAAAGGAATTTCTTCATCGTCTGAAGTACATGAAAGGAATAACTTTCCAATATTACTTTGGCTCTGAAGAAGCCCTTAAATACCTCCGGCGGATATGAGAGACAACGATTTTAAATATCTTAAAGAGGCTCTGGCGGTCGATCTGGCTGAATTATTATCACATGATTTCGGCCTGAGCGTCGCCAAGGCTCTTGAAGTTTTATATAACTCTCAGACTTACAACAAGCTCACCGATCCAAAAACAGGTCTCTACTTCCAAAGTCCGGGATATGTATATTCATTTCTACGTTCGGAGATGATGACAGGGTCAATGGCTTGATACAGCTTACTTTGCAGGGCCGTATGCGCCCAGATGGGAGCGTATATCGGCTCCGTCGGGCGAGATGATCTCTACAAATTCCGAAGGCCCTGCTCCGCCGAGAGCGGGGCTTTTCGGGTCAAGATGATAGTCAAAAAGATATTTGCCGCGGTCAACGAGATAGAGCGGATCGAGATCCCACAGGCAATCGGTGAAGTTGGCATCGTTGCTGCCCGTGCTCTTGAACAGGCAACGGCTGAAGGTCACGGAGCTACCCGACAGATCGGTAGGGTTAAGATCCTCGCCGAGGCCGTAGATGATCGAATTGGTGATATTGACCACGGGAGCCGGCGCGCTCCCCTGCTCTTTCAGGCCATCGATCTGAATTGCCGCGCCTCCTATCACACTGAAAAGGTAGTGATTGGCCACGGTGCAATGATCGATCCGGGTGTTTCCTCCCCGGAGATGTATCACCCCCGCACCACCTTCGGCTATCTCGCATCCCACAAGCGTGGCATCAGCCTCCGCGGCAGAGAATGGGTAGGCGGCAGCATTACGCATGACTGAGCTGCGGATCGACACCTGCGATCCGGGTTGAGCCGCGACTCCGTCTGTAGTGTTCCTGACGGTAGTGAATTCCATGAGATTACCTCCGGAGCCGGGGGCAAAGGTAAGCCCACCCCACTGCGCCGACATGATGTCGTAGGGAATGGATGCCACGACGTTTCCGGTTCGGTCACCGGTCATGTCAATGGGCAGCTCCGGTGTACCTCGGGCAATGAGTGTTCCACGGACCACCATCCTGGCCTTGTCGTGGAAGCGCAGGCTTGCTCCGGGCTCAATTGTGAGCGTCACACCCGGTGCCACCACAAGCGAGTCGAATATCTGCACCGGATAGTCGGCACTGAAAACGGTATCCGTCGAGATTACGGCAGCCGCCAGGCGGTTGATGTCACACGCGTCGGCCGTGACGGCAACGGACGAAGTCTGCCCGTTGACCAGAAAATCAATATGTGAAGTGGTGGTAACGGGACGCGGCTGTCCGGTCGGGGGCAGAGTAGCCTCGACAAAAACAAAGACTGAATCATTGGGTCGGATCTCCACGTTGCTTATCTCGCGGCCTGCTGTGCCGTCGACATTAAGCCTGTAGTGGCGGTCGGGATCGTCGCGAAATGCCACCCGGCTTATATTTAATATCTTATCGTGGCGATTATATACTGTAAAACGATAGGTCGGGGTAGGTGCGGCTGTCCATACTGTGCCGAGCTTAAGGGTGTCGGTCGAAAAAGATGGGCGGTCGGCGGCAGAGGTGGTCACACCGTCTTCAATGCATCCTTGCAGACATATCAGAGCCGTGATGGCCAAGGGGAGAAAAAATAGTGTATGTCTCATACACCTATCAACGGCAATCCCCCTCATTTATTGTATTGTGTCAGGTCCGGCTTGAGGGCGGCACGAAACAGTAGGCGATCAGTCCAGAGCGGCGGCTGCGCGGAGGCTTGCGGAAGCCATAGCGACGAGGATGCGTGCACGGAACACCGTGATACCCTCCTCGCGTGCTATCTCCTTGTAGCGGTAGCCGGCGGCGCGCATGGTCATGACGCGGTTGGCCCGGCGGTCAAGGACAGCCTCGAAATAAGCAGTGGCCTTTTCTGTCGTGACGGTGTTTTCCGGAATCTCGTCGGCAGCGTCGGCCATTGCTGCGTGTGTGGGAAGTGTGTAGGGTCGTGAGCTTATCTCCATCCTGCGACGCTCGGCGCGGCTGCTGTAGAAAGTCTCGTAGATACGCTTCATTGTGGCGAAGAGTCCCTCACGCGTCCGGTACTCGTCCGAGTCGGCCAGTGCTACATTGTTGGTGTCCCGCAGGAGGCTCTGTGCTTCATTGCGGTCGCCGGTAAGGGTGTATGCGAAACTTAACAGGGGAGCCTGAAGCTCCTTGACTATCGCGTTGTGTGTGGTGATGGAGGTGTAAGCCATGATTAATTTGGGTTTAGAGGAATTTTGACACTGCAAAATTACAACCCGGCAATAGGATGACGAAACAACGATAGTGAACAAATGTTAAATTTGTTACCTCAAAGTTACAAAGTCATTTCTCCATTGTAACACACGTTTGTTACAAGTCAATTATATCGCTGATTTTCAACCCTTCAAACGAATCGATCACGATATCGGCCAACGGCTCTATGCGCTGGCGGGGAAACGTAGTCGCGAGCCCCACAACCCTCGCTCCCGATGCGCGTCCGGCCTCAAGGCCCTGGATCGAGTCCTCAAACACGATGCAGTCGGCAGCGTCAAATCCCAGTGCGGCAGCCGCCGTTAGATAGCCTTCGGGATCGGGCTTCGACTTCTTGACCATCGATCCGTCGATAATCACGTCAAAGAGCTCCCTGAAGTCGGGATGCTGATCAAAGAGGTAGCTCATCTTGACGCTGTCGCTGCTGGTGACAATTGCCGTCGAAGCTCCCGACTTCCTCAACATGGCCAGAAAATCATACACACCCGGCATGACGGGATATACCATCGTCTCCTCAAAGTCATGGATTGCCTTGACAACGGCCTGACGCTGATCCTCAGGATAGTTGCCGAGAATCTTGGTCAGAGTCATCCCCTTGATATTAATGGCATAGTTGGGATCGCCGGTTGGAAACCGCTCCTCCATCTCCGACCAAAACCGGGTATAGAGCGATTCGCTGTCGACCAGCACGCCGTCAAGATCAAATAATGCGCCAAAACGTTTCATATCTAAGGTGTCAGTAAGATTTTTCGTGATTATCAAAAGTGTATTGCCGCTGTCGCGACCCATACCGTTGCAAAATTAAACAATAAATCCCAACGCCATCCCGATCCGGTCTGAAAAGTCAATAATAAGGACGCGATATGATTTTCCTGGGCCGCCGAATTGGTCATGTCGCAATTTTGCCGTAACTTTGTGACGTTTTTGCAAAAACTTCAATCTCCTCCTTACTCCACTTCTCAAAATGAAATCCTTTTTCATAGTATTGACCATAGTCATGCTGACCGTCTGGCAGTCGGCATGCCGCGGCAGGGCGCGTAAGCCTATCTCTGAAGATGCTCTGATAGAGATGGTTGCGGCCTGCGACAGCGGACAGATCAGCTGGGACAGCCTGAGAAAGGTGTTGAGCGACTCGGTTAATGTCGATGTGGTCTACAACTGGGCCGCCGCCAATGCCGACGATGACCAATTTGCCATGATGATTCTTGGCCGGTGCTACGATCTGGGCGAAGGGGTCGGGAAAGACGACGCCAAGGCTGTGGAGATCTTCACCCGCGGCGCCGAGCAGGGATTTGCCAAGGCGCAGACTTCGCTCGGATGGTGCTACTACGACGGTGAGGGAATCGACAGAGATCCGGTTAAGGCCGTGGAATGGTGGCAGAAAGCCGCCGCTCAGGGCGACACAGACGCACTGCTCTTTCTCGGCCACTGCTATGCCGATGGCGAGGGCACGGAGAAAGATCCGGAGAAAGCCCTCGACTACTGGACTAAAGCCGCCAGAAAGGGCAATGTCGACGCGCAGATCAATCTGGCCGTGCATTATTACAATGCCCCGGGAGATGAGCAGGACTTCTCCGAAGCACTGAAGTGGTGGACGATGGCTGCCCGGCAGGGCGACTCCGATGCCCAGTATCGTCTTGCCCTCTGCTATTTCAAAGGAGAAGGTACGGAAATTGACAATACGCTGGGGCTCGAATGGATGACCAAGTCGGCTCTCGGAGGCCGGGTAGACGCCCAATACAATCTTGCCAGGCGCTACGACGAAGGCGACGGACTGGAAAAGAATCTGACCAAAGCCGTGGAATGGTATCGCATGGCGGCCGAAAACGGCAATTCCGTGTCTCAGAACAATCTCGGCTGCTGCTATGCCGACGGCGAGGGAGTGGAGCAGGATTTCGGGAAAGCGATGGAATGGTGGCTGCGCGCCGCCGACCACGGTAATCCTGCGGCACAATACAACATCGGCCTGAGCTATTACAATGGCGAAGGAGTCAAAAAGAACTATTCCTCGGCCATAGAATGGTGGGGGCAAGCCGCCCGAAAGGGCAATGCCCTGGCGCTCAACAGTCTGGCAGAGTGCTATTACAATGGCATCGGAGTAAAACGCAATTACCGTAAAGCCTTTGACCTCTATCTGCAGGCCGCTGAGAAGGGCCACACGCCGTCAAAGTCAATGGTGGCAACGATGCTTGACATGGGGTTGGGCACCGACAAAGATGAAGAAGAAGCATTCCGATGGTATAAGGAGGTGGCCGACGACGGCGACATCGAAGCCATGCGCAAAGTTGCGCTGTGCTATCGCGACGGTATCGGGGTAGAGAAAGACGGCGATCTCGCCCAGAAGTGGTTTGACACCATTGCATCTACAGGTCTGCAGGTAAAAGTCATCCTCTGATCTCACCCTCCCGACCTGAGTCCGGGCCGAGCTATAGCCCGTTGGCTCCAGGACTATTGTTTCCATCTACCTGCTCATTGATGCGTAAGGGATCTCAGTATCATATATATGACTCAGACAAATTCCACTACTCAGACTTCGGGATCGTCGCCGATGACACTCGGCACTCAATCCATCACCAAGCTGCTGGTGCAGTATTCGGTGCCGGCTATCATAGCCAGCGTTGCAACGAGTCTGTATAACATAATCGACTCGATCTTCATCGGTCGCGGCGTAGGCCCCATGGCCATCGCCGGCCTTGCCATCACGTTTCCGCTCATGAATCTCGTTGTGGCGTTCTGTACGCTCGTGGCGGCCGGCGGAGCCACCATCTCATCCATCTTCATGGGTCAGAAAGCTCTTGACCGCGCCACCGATGTCGTGAACAATGTTCTCTCGCTCTGCATCATCCACTCAGTGGCCGTGGGATCGCTGTCGATCATATTCCTTGATCAGATACTGACCTTTTTCGGTGCCACGCCCGAGACCATCCCCTACGCCCGCGAGTTTATGCACGTCATCCTACTGGGCACCCCCATTACCTATATATTTATCGGCCTCAACAACCTGATGCGCGCCACGGGCTATCCCCGCAAGGCGATGGTGTCGGCCCTGCTGTCGGTAGGCGCCAACATCATCCTCGCTCCCATCTTCATCTTCGTGCTCGGATGGGGCATCAGGGGTGCGGCGCTGGCCACTATATGCAGTCAGGGTGTGGCGTTTATCTGGGTTCTGAGCCATTTCATCAGCCGGTCGTCGTTTATCCATCTCGACCTTAAGCGCCGATGGTTTACGCCTGCCATCATCAACCGCATCTACGCCATCGGCCTGTCGCCGTTTCTGATGAATGTTTGTGCCTGCGTGGTGGTTGTGTTCATCAACAAGGCCCTGCTGGAATATGGTGCCGAGGCGGGCAATCTTGCCGTCGGAGCCTACGGCATCGTCAACCGCACCACGATGTTCTTCATCATGATAGTGTTTGGCGTCACACAGGGCATGCAGCCAATCCTCGGCTTCAACTATGGCGCCGGCAAATGGGACCGCGTGAAGCGCACTCTGCGCATAGGCATATTCATCGGAGTGGGGATCACCACGGTGGGCTGGCTCATAACCGAACTTCTGCCCGACACGGTCACGGCTCTGTTCACCACCGACGATACCCTGATCGAGATAGCGCGCGACGGATTCAGGATCTATTTCATAGCCTTCCCGGTTGTGGGCGCCCAGATCGTGATCCAGAACTATTTCCAGAGCGTAGGCCGCCCGAAAATCTCTATTTTCCTGTCGCTCACACGCCAGCTCATATTCCTCATCCCGCTCCTGCTGCTGCTCCCGCGCTACTGGGGCATCGAGGGTGTATGGGCGTCGATGACAGGCTCAGATATGCTGGCCGCCATCCTCGCCATAGTCACAGTAATAATAAGCATCCGCCGCGAGAACAGGCGCATGGCAACCCTGACACCTGAAGAATGAATCTGCGCACCAACCCGAAGACAGCGGCCACACCCGAGCTGCTCAAAGCCGCCGTGGCCCGCGAGGCCGGAGTCAGTCCCGCCGATGTGGAGTCTGTCACCATCCGCCGCCGCTCCATCGATGCGCGCCAGCGCAACATAATGGTCAATCTTACGCTCGACGTGAAGATAGCCGGGGAGCCATATCAGCCTGCCCCTACACCCGAGCCCCTGAGGTTTCCACCGCTGGCCGCCGATGCTCCGCAGGCCATAGTGGTAGGTGCCGGCCCGGCCGGACTCTTTGCCGCCGCCTCCCTCATTGGCCGGGGCATCAGGCCCATCCTGCTCGAAAGGGGCAAGGATGTGGATTCGCGCCGCCTCGACGTGGCGCAGATAGCCCGCACGCAGGAGATTGATCCCGAGAGCAATTACTGTTTTGGCGAAGGAGGGGCGGGAGCGTTTTCCGACGGCAAGCTCTACACCCGCTCGAAAAAGCGCGGGCCGGTCGACACCGTGCTCGCCACCCTTGTGGAGTGTGGCGCCGATCCTGACATCCTTGTCGAAGCCCACCCCCATATAGGCACCGACCGCCTCCCCTACATCATCCGCAATCTGCGCGAGCGCATACGCCAGGCGGGGGGAGAAGTGAGATTCTCGACTCGCGTGGATAGCCTCTTGCTTGAGGGCGACGGTGCCGACAGACGCTGCACGGGAGTGATCACCTCAAGCGGCGAGGAGTTTCACGGCCCGGTCATCCTCGCTACCGGCCACTCGGCCCGCGATGTCTACGAGTTCCTTGATAAGCAAGGTGTTGATCTCGCAGCCAAAGGCATTGCCGTTGGTTGCCGCGTAGAGCATCCTCAGACGCTCATCGACTCCATATTCTACCACAATCCCAAAGGCCGCGGCCCCTATCTCCCGCCGGCCGAATATTCGCTGCTGACGCGTGTCGACGGACGGGCAGTCTACTCGTTCTGCATGTGTCCCGGCGGTGTAGTGATCCCTGCATCGTCCGGTCCCGGTCTGCTCGTGGTCAACGGCATGAGTGCCGCCCGCCGAGGCAGCCGCTGGGCCAATACCGGCATGGTGGTTGAAGTGCTTCCCGAGGATGTGGAAGGCAACTCCCCTCTCCGCATGATCGACTATCAGGAGAAGATAGAGCGACGCCTCTCCGAAGCCGTCGATGGCACCCAGCACGCTCCCGCACAGCGGGTGCCCGACTTCATTGCCGGGCGGCAATCGGCATCTCTGCCTCCGTCGAGCTATCCGCCCGGAGTGATTGCCAAGCGCCTTGACCAACTGCTGCCCAAGCCTATAGCCTCGCGACTTAAGGCCGGATTGCAGGAATTCGGCCGCAAATATCGCGACTATGCCGGACCCGAGGGATTGATGATTGGCTGTGAGACACGCACATCGAGCCCCGTCACTATTGTACGCGAACCTCAGTCGCTCGTCCATGTGTCGGTAGCGGGTCTATATCCCTGCGGCGAGGGAGCCGGCTACGCCGGAGGAATCGTGAGCGCGGCCATCGACGGCATCCGCTCGGCCAACGCACTCGCCGACAGCATAGCATCATGACCCTATGGATATTGAAAGCGTAAGAGAATACTGCCTGTCGCTACCGCTGGCCACCGAAGAGATGCCTTTCGGCGACGACCATCTCGTCTTCAAAGTTTTCGGTAAGATATTCGGTTGCCTCTCGCTCGACGGCAACGACTATTTCGCCCTGAAATGCGACCCCGAGTATGCTATTGAGCTGCGCGAACATTACTCGCAGATAGAGCCGGCCTTTCACTGGAACAAGAAATACTGGAATCAGCTTCCGCTTCACGGCTTGCTCGATGATGAGCTCGTGCAGTCGCTCATCCGCCACAGCTACTC
>CAYWWE010000078.1:9601-11077 GCA_964461785.1 uncultured Bacteroides sp. | reverse complement strand
CTCAGAAAGGCGAGAAGAAAAACCGCAAGCAGCCCAAAGGCTTCAGGCCTGAGGACGACACCCCCGAGGGAGTGCCGGCACCGCGCCGCAACCTTGAGGAAGCGCGACCGGACAAGCCCTCCGAAGCCAAGCCCGAGAAGCCGCAGGACAAGCCTGAGAAGAAACGTCAGCGCAACCGCCGTGGCAACGACCAGCATCGCAAGCAGACTGACCAAGGATCAACCCCCAATCCCTCCGCCACAGGCAATGCGTAGTCTTCCCGTTTCTCTCCTGACTCTGGCCGCAACCCTCTCTGCCTGCGACGCCTTCCAGGCCGGCGAGACGGTAGACCCGGCCGATTTCAACCTCGGCTACAGCGACTTCGCCTCTCTGCCCGACGAGGGATGGCGCTACGGCGACACCGTGACCTTCATCACCCCCGAGGCCGAGGGAGAGTTGCGTGTAGCCGTCCGCCACTCCATCAAGTATCCCTACCGCAATATCTGGCTCGAAGTGTCGAGAAGAGGGACCGACTCGGCAGCCATCCCGGTGTGCGACACCGTCGAGCTCGAGCTGGCCGATCCTTTCGGGCTATGGAAAGGCACCGGGGTAGGCCCCACACGCCAGATGGAGACAGTTGTGGCTCCATCCGTTAAGGTCGACAGCGGATCGACCATATCTATCCGCCACATCATGCGCCTGGACACCCTCCCCGCCATAGAGCAGACGGGCATATTCATCATCGACTAATCCATCTCACTTCATGAATACTCATCACACCGCTCCACTAAACCTGCTCCCTCAGGAGGAGCAGCAGCTCAGGCTCGACCGACTGCGCAGCGAAATGACCGCTCATGATATCCCCGCAGTGCTCATATCCGATCTGGCCAACCTGTATTATCTCACCGGACGGGTATTTGCCGGCTACATATATGTCGCAACCGAGGGAATGCCGGTCTATTTCGTGCGCCGCCCCGTAGGGCTTGGCGGCGACGGTGTGGTCTACATACGCAAACCCGAACAGATTGCCGAGACAATAGGCCTAAACCTCCCGGCAAGGGTTGGACTGGAGATGGATCTTCTATCGTATTCGATGGTGATGAGGCTGTCCAAAGCCCTCGGGCAGGCAATTACCGCGACCGACGCCACCCCCCTGATGAGAGCCGTCAGGGCCGTCAAGACCCCGATGCAGCAGAAGATGCTCCGCGACAGCGGCATCCAGCAGGAATATGTCTACCGCCAGATACCCGGACTCTACCACGAAGGCATGACCGACATCGAGCTCCAGATCGAGATCGAGAGGCTGCTCCGCCGCCGCGGTTGTCTGGGTCAGTTCCGGATCTCGGGCAACTCCATGGAGCTCTACATGGCCAATATCCTTGTAGGCCCCAACGCCGACAATCCCACCCCCTACGACTTTGCCATGGGGGGAGCCGGTCTCGACCCATCGCTGCCGGTCGGCGCCAGCGGCGAGCTGATCAAGGAGGGCGAGGCCAT
>CAYWWE010000078.1:0-9501 GCA_964461785.1 uncultured Bacteroides sp. | reverse complement strand
CTCGAGCCCAAATTCGTCATCCCCGGTGTCGGCGCTGTAGGAATCGAAAACACTTATATCGTAGGTCCGGAATCAACCGTGTCCATCACCAACGCTCCCGAACAGATCATCTCCCTCCAATGACGACTCCCCTACCCTCAGACTATCGCCTGAAGATACAGCGGGCTCTGGCCGATCATCCCGAGCTCGCCCTCGTCGGATCGGTGGCCGACCGTCTCGGGCTCGATTGTTACGTCGTTGGCGGATTCGTGCGCGACATATTCCTCGGCAGACCCTCAAAAGACATAGACTTCGTTGCCGTGGGCAACGGTATCGAGCTGGCCCGCGCCGTGGCCTCGGAGCTTGGGCGCAAAGCCCGTCTGGCTGTGTTCAAGAGCTACGGCACGGCTCAGGTCACACTACGCTCGCGCGGTCTCGAACTGGAGTTTGTCGGCGCACGCCGCGAGAGCTACCGCCGCGAGAGCCGCAACCCGATAGTCGAAGACGGCACTCTTGACGACGACATAGCGCGGCGCGACTTCACGATCAACGCCATGGCCATCTGCGTCAATGCCCACCGTCTCGGCGAATTGGTCGACCTCTATTCCGGCCTCCCGGATCTTGAAAACGGATTGATCCGCACGCCCCTCGACCCTGATGTGACTTTTTCCGACGATCCGCTGCGCATGATGCGCGCCATACGCTTTGCCACCCGCTTTGACTTCACTATCCTGCCCGAGACCCTCGATGCCATCACACGCAATGCCGACCGCATCGACATAATAGCACGCGAGCGCATCGCCACCGAGCTGATGAAGATAATGGAGTCGGACCGTCCGTCGAAAGGCTGGCGCCTCGCCGCCCAGACCGGACTGCTCAAGCATATCCTGCCGGAGCTCGACGCGATGAGAGGAGTGGCCACCGTCAATGGCCGCGGACATAAGGACAACTTCCTCCACACCATGGAGGTGCTCGACAATGTTGCGTCGCGGACCGATAACGTGTGGCTCCGCTGGGGGGCGCTCCTCCATGACATAGCCAAGCCCGTCACCCGCCGCTGGGACGACAAGCTCGGCTGGACATTCCACAACCACAACTTCTTGGGAGCCAAGATGGTGCCACGCATCTTCCGTTCGCTCAGGCTGCCTCAGGGAGAGCCCGCCAAATATGTGGCGCGGCTGGTGGAGCTCCACATGCGCCCCATCGCCCTGGTGGAGGATGAGGTGACCGATTCGGCTGTCAGGCGCCTGATACACGATGCCGGCGATGACCTCGACGATCTGATGCTGCTCTGCCGGGCCGACATCACGTCGAAAAATGCCGAGAAAGTGCGCCGCCTGCTCAGAAACTTCGACCATGTGAAGGAAAAAATGGTGGAGCTCGAAGCCCGCGACCATATCCGCAACTATCAGCCGCCCGTCGACGGCCTGGAGATCATGCGCGTGTTCGGCATAGGCGAATGTCGCGAAGTAGGCATCATCAAAAACGCCATCAAAGATGCGATCCTCGACGGGCGGGTGGCCAACAATCATGACGAGGCTTATAGCTTCATGCTCGAGACCGCCCGAGGGCTCGGGCTTAAACCTGTCGACCAATGTACTTCATCACCAAACGAATAGAGATAGCCGGGAGCCACTACCTCAACCTCCCTTACGAGAGCAAATGCTCACGCGTCCACGGCCACAACTGGATCATCACCATCCACTGCCGCGCACGCGAGCTGAATCCGCAGGGGATGGTGACCGACTTCAGCCACATCAAGACCGAGATCACCGAGCTGCTCGATCACCGTTGCCTCAACGATGTGGTGCCCTTCAACCCCACAGCCGAGAACATAGCACGCTGGATCGCCGACCGCGTTGACCACTGCTACCGGGTCGATGTGCAGGAGAGCGAGGGCAATGTAGCCACATATATCGCCGACGAGCCATGACCGGCATCTACCGTGTAAACGAGATATTCTATTCCCTTCAGGGCGAAGGATATCACACTGGACGTCCAGCCGTGTTCCTCCGCCTGAGCGGATGCAACCGCTCGTGTCCCTACTGCGACACCGACCATTTCCAATCCGTCGGCATGACAGCCGACGAGATCGTAGGCCGCATATCGGCCTACCCGACCCGATTTGTGGTGGTGACCGGGGGCGAGCCGCTGCTTCAGCTCGATTCAGTCCTCGTCGACCGTATGAAAAAGGCCGGAATGGAGATCGCCGTCGAGACAAACGGCAGCCTGCCCGTTCCGCCGGGAGTGGACTGGGTCACATGCTCCCCCAAGGCACAGCCCTGGAATATTGACCGGGTCGACGAACTCAAGATAGTGTTTGACGGTCGGGACGTTGAGGAGATAGCAGCCTCTTTTCCTCAGGCCACACGGCTATATCTGCAACCCTGCTTCGACGCCACCACGGGCTGCGCAAACACCCGGGAGGTCGTTGAATATATCAAAGACAATCCCCGCTGGCGCCTCTCCCTGCAGACCCACCGGCTCATAGACATACCCTGATCACCCATGACCACGCCACGCACGCTCTTTCCCGACTTCAGCCCACTCTCATGCCTCTGTCTCGACGCCGAATTCGCATCCAGCCGCGACATTCTTGAGATGCTCGAACTGACGATGATCGACAGCGAGGGAAAAGTTATCTACAACCACCGCTTCAAGCCCGCCCGCATACGCCGGTGGAATCTCATCCCCCACGGCATACGC
Source organism: uncultured Bacteroides sp. (assembly GCA_964461785.1). Taxonomy (GTDB): domain Bacteria; phylum Bacteroidota; class Bacteroidia; order Bacteroidales; family Muribaculaceae; genus Paramuribaculum. Next base: position 6,816 of record CAYWWE010000078.1, on the reverse strand, counting down.
CCCTCGATGGTCGCCGCCGAGCCCTCGTTCGCCTCATGCCGCCCGTCGATACAGCGCATCATCGACAACGCCAAATATCTGATGGGCTTCGCACTCGAAAACGATCTGCGACGCCTCGAAGCGCAAGGCACCCGCAATCTGGCCGATAAGAAGATCATCGAGCTGCGCGACTGGTTCTGGCACATCTACGGACGCAACCACGGCCTCGACTACTCCCAGGACATAGGGCTCGCCCGCTGCTGCAACGAGCTCGGCGTGGAGATAGATCCGGATCAGGCCCACGCGGCAGCCTACGACACGACGGTGACGCTCCGTTGCTTCCATATCCTGCTCGACTCCTTTGCCGCTGCCCATCCCGGCTTCGGCAGCTTCGACGATCTCTACGCCGCCTTCGCGGGCGAGTTTGCCGAGGCCAAGAAAGCCTATGATCTGGAAGCAGCCAAAGGCTACTGCTCCATCTTCCATCACATCAGGCAGGACGGCAGCCGCGACTACCGCTTCATAGCCAGCCGCGAGGCTCCCGACCCGCAGCGTCACGACCTGATAGCGACGATCCCGGTGGCAAACCGGCGCAAGGCCATCATCGACCTGTCGACCATGCTCGCCGGCCACCTGCTCTCGTCAAAGACATTTAATTTCCACCGTCTGACCCAGCACACACTTGACCGCTTCAAAGCCTACACCAACGCACCCGACCTCGAGGAGGTCGATTTCGCCCGCAATCTGCTCAAACTCTCGTCGGCCTTCCCCTCGGCGGCAAAAAAACGCTGAGGCATCAGCATTTTTAGCTGCCGGACAATAATAATACGGCCTGCCACGACGTTAACTCATTAAAAACCCATCTGATATGTTCCGTCACATCTCCATAATAGCCCTACTGGCACTAATATTCCTCTCAGCCGGATGCTCGGCCAACCGTCAGCTGTCGTATTTCGACGATATAGAGGCCTACCAGAGCGGCACGATGGGCGAGATCGAGGCCGACTATCAGGTGAAAATCAAGCCCGACGACGAGCTGCTCATCACGGTCAACTCGCTCGACCCCAAAGCGTCGGCCGACTACAATCTGCCACTCGTCAATCCGGCAGTGACCGAGGAGAGCAAGCTCAACACCACTCCGAGCCAGCAGACCTTTATCGTCAACGCCCTCGGCGACATAAACTTCCCCGTCCTCGGCAAGATCCACGTCAAAGGGATGACCACCATGCAGCTTACCGAATATCTCACCCAGAGGATATCCGAGAAAGTGGTTGACCCGGTGGTGAGGGTAACTCTGGTCAATTTCAACGTAAGCGTGATGGGAGAAGTGGAGAATCCCGGACAGATCAAGGTCAACACCGAGCGCATCAGCGTGCTCGATGCCCTCGTAGCAGCCGGCGACCTGACCGACTACGGACGGAGGGAAAACGTGCTGGTCATCCGCGAGATCGACGGAAAGAAGGTCTACCAGCGCCTCAACCTCAAGGACAGCAAGATCGTCGAATCGCCTTTCTTCTACCTCCAGCAGAACGATGTGGTGTATGTCGAGCCCAACTCCATCCGTCAGGCCAACTCAAAATACAATTCCAACAACGCCTTCAAGCTCACCGTGATCTCATCCATCATCTCGGGAGTGTCCGTCATCACATCACTCATCATAGCCCTCACCCGCTGACAGTTCCGCGCCGCCTATGCTACGAATCGACCGTGTGGCAGTATGGATTTTCATGGCAGCCTTCGCCATGCTTGTCCCCTCGATCGAGTATCTGGGATACCTCGACGAGCTGGTCGCTGTGGCATTGCTCGCGCTTGCAGTCACCGACTCCATCGTCAACCGGGGTGCATGGCGCCGCTACCGGCTGCTCTGGATCCTGAGCGGTATCATGCTCTTCTATGCCGTCTACTCAATGACCGCCGTCAGCTACAACGCCCGGAGCTCCATCATCATAGACACCCTCATCGAGAGCAAGCCTTTCATCACGCTGTTTGTCATGATGGCCATACGCCCCTCGTTCACCCCGGCCGACAAGACGATCCTGCGCTATATAGCGGTTGTCAACATCCTGATATGCGCGGTCATCCTCATGCTCCCCAACCTCTATATCCGTCTGCTTATCCAGCACATCTCATACGGAGGCATCTTTATCTTCCTCTCCACTCTGGTGCTGATGCTCTGCTCGATCGAGCCCGACGGGAGCCTGCCCAACCACCGGAAGCTCCTCATCGCCGCTCTTGCCGCTTTCGGCCTGCTGTCGGGCCGATCCAAGTATTACGCCGAATTTGTGTTCCTGCTCTTCTTTCTGTTTGCCTACCGTCCCGGTATGCTCCGGCAGATCACACCGCGCCAGATAGCGACGTCGCTTGCAGTAGTGGCTCTTGTGGCTGCCGTGACATGGCAGAAATTCAGATATTACTTCCTCGTAGGCAACTCGGGAGCCACGACATTCGATCCGGAGGTGATCGAGTCGTTTGCCCGTCCGGTGCTGTATGCCACCGGACTGCTTATCCTGCGCGATCACTTTCCGTTCGGCACCGGACTGGCCTCATTCGCCTCCTTCCGCTCCATCGACCCCTATTCGGGAGTCTACATCGAATATGGCATTGACCGGGTCTATGGCCTGTCGCCCTCCTTCAGCAGTTTTATCTGCGATGCCTACTATCCGTCGCTCACCCAGTTCGGTGTAGTGGGGATCGGGCTGTTTGTCTGGCTGATAGTCTATATCATCAGGCATCTCGGCATCCTCATCCGTGTCGATGGATCCAAGGCACAGTTCATCTATGCCACGGGGATGCTCAGCCTGCTGTTTGTCCTGATCGAGAGCACCGCCGGCACGGCCATGGTCAACTGCGGTGGGGTCATGGCCATGCTCATTCTCGGCACGGTAGCCGGGCGAGCCAGTGAGCTCTCTCAACCGATACTAAAATAAATATCCACAACCATATATATGTCAGCCAATCCAACCGCCCGATATAGCAACACCCTCGATCTGCGCCGCTTCCTCCGCTCAGTCAGGAAGCTGAAGTGGGTCTATGCAGTCTCCTTCCTCTTTTTCATGGGGCTTGCGGCCACCTATTGCATCATCAAGCAGCCGCAATATGAGATACGCTCGGCCCTTCTGATCGAAGACTCAGCCGACGGAGGCGGCATAAGCGGAGCCGGAGGGATGGCAAGCCTCATGCGCACCTTCTCGGTGGGCGGGTTCGGCGGCTCGTCGGTCAACAACGAGCTGCAGCTCGTCAACTCCCACGATGTGCTGATCAACACAGCCAAGGCGCTCGGCCTCAACCGCAATTACATCCTTCGCGACGGGCTGCGCAAGCAGATGCTCTTCCTTGACTCCCCGATAGCCGTCGAGGCTCCTCAGGAAATGCTCGACACCCTCACCAAAGGCATGAAGATCACCGTCGACATCAACGGCGACAAGGCCGACATCAAGGTGACACGCGGACTATTCAACCGTCTGCTGTCGGAGAAAAAGGGTACTCCCCTCCCCGCCACTGTCGACACCCCCTACGGCCCCCTGCAGGTGCTGAAAACCGCCCGGTTCACCGGCGAGCCCCAACGCATAGAGGTGAGTCTGGGCAGCTACGAGGGAGCCGCCGATTTCCTGGCCACCGACATCGACGTGGAGCTGCTCGACAAGCTCGCCGACGCAATCGGTTTCGAGATGCTCTATCCCAACCGTGAGAGAGGACGCGCCATCCTCAACACCCTCATGGCCGAGTACAACGCCAAACGCCTCGACCGCAAGCACTCCACCGCCCGCTCGCAGCTCGAGTTTCTCGACAGCCGCATCGACGCCATTTTCGGCGAGCTCACCGAGGCCGAGAAAAAGATCGAAAATTTCAAGACCGACAACGGCATAGTCAACATCGAAGCCGAAGCCCCGCTGCTCCTCGAAAGCTCCATCTCGGCCAACACCGACATGGTGAAGGTGTCGGCCGAAGTAGCCTACTACCGCGAGGTGCTCGCGGCCCTCTCCTCGCCCGAACGTAGCGGCGAGCTACTTCCCGTGTTCGACTCCGAGGCCTATCCCATGATAAAGGACTACAACACGATGCTCATGGAGAAGAAAGATCTCGAGCGGTCGGCCACACCGTCAAATCCCGTCCTGATCAATGCCGAGGCCAATCTTGCCCAGCTGCGCACCTCAGTGATGCAGAACGTCAGGAACATGCTTCAGGCCTCGGAGACACTGCTGGCCCAGCAGAGGGCTCTGGCCGCGAAAGCCGACGCCCGCATCAACCGACTCCCTGCCGCCGAGCGCGACTATATCATGCTCACCCGCGACCTCACCCTCAAGAACGAGCTATATGCATATCTCGCCGCGCAGAGAGAAAACGCAGCCCTTCAGCTATACAACAACGACACTCTCGGCTTCATTGTCGACGAGGCATACTCCTCCATCAAGCCAAGCCAGAAGAAAGCTATCCTCGCGATTGCCGGATGCCTGTTCATGGCCCTGTTCTGCCCCACGGCGCTCGCCATCCTCATGACGCTGCGCCACCGTCGTGTGACCGACCTGATGGATCTCGCTCCAGTAGGCCTCGAGGACTCCGCCGTGATGCTCGACAGCCCGGATAAATCCGACAACCGTCTGCGCACACTCCTGATGAAGCGGGGCCGCGGTCTCAATCTTTATCTTTGCGGCGACGCTGCCACGGAGGTGTCGGCCCACCTCGCCCGGTCATTCGGAGCGATCGACCTCGCCACCGCGCTTCTGACACCCGCCGGGATGAATCTTCCGGACAACAACGACTCCCTCCTGCTGCCATCATTCCGAAGACGCCTGGCCGATATAGCGGCCACCACCGACACTGAAGCCGTCATGATCGTGGTGCCCGACACGGAGCGCGTCACCGAGCTCGCTCCCGTCTTCAGCCCCGGCAATCAGGCTTATCTGATTCTGGCCTGCCGCTCCGGAGCGACCACGATAGGCAGCCTGCGAAACATCACCGCCATGATCGCGCCGGAATCCATCATCTTCGTTCTGATCCGATAATATAACTTATCCGACTATCCATGCAGGCCATAATACTCGCGGCAGGAATGGGGCGGCGCCTCGGATCGCTCACAGCCGGAAACACCAAGTGCATGATCGAGGTCAACGGCGAGAAGCTGATCGACCGTCTGCTGCGTCAGCTCGCGCCTCTCGGCCTCTCCAACATAGTCATTGTGACGGGCTATGAGGGCGAGAAGCTACGGAGCTATATCACCGCCACCTACGGCGATACATTGCCGATCGTGTTTGTCGACAATCCGGTATATGACCACACCAACAATATCTATTCCCTCTGGCTCGCGCGCCACTATCTGACAGCCGATGACACCCTGCTCCTCGAGAGCGACCTAATCTTCAGCGACGGCATCATTCCTGCGGCTCTTGAGGCGCCCTTCCCCAACGTGGCGCTCGTGGCCAAGTACGAGCCTTGGATGGACGGCACGATGGTGACTCTCGACCCCGACGGACATATAGATCATTTCGTGCCGGGCAGCAATCTCGACTTCAATGCCACAGGCCGATACTACAAGACAGTCAATGTCTACAAGCTGTCGCGCGCCTTCTCTGCCAACACATATCTGCCGTTTCTCGAAGCCTATATCCGCGTGATGGGCAACAACGAATATTACGAGCAGGTGCTCAGGGTGCTGACATTCATCGACAACTCCGATCTCGTTGCCATCCCGATCGGCGACAGGAAATGGTATGAAATCGACGACATTCAGGATCTCGAGATAGCCGAAACGATATTTGCCGAAGGAGACCGACGCCTCCGCAAGCTCCAGGCCACCTACGGAGGCTACTGGCGCTACCCCTCGCTGCTCGACTTCTGCTATCTCGTCAACCCCTACTTCCCCACCCCGGCCATGGCCGACGAGATGAAAGCCCGCTTCGACGCCCTGCTGCGCCAGTATCCTTCGGGGCTCAGTGTCAACTCAATCCTTGCCGGTAAATATTTCGGAGTCAAAGCCGGGATGATCTGTCCCGGCAATGGAGCGGCTGAGCTCATCAAGGCGCTTATGGAGCATCCGGCCATAGCATCGGGCAAGCTCGGCATCGTGGAACCCACCTTTGAGGAATATCCCAACAGGCGCGGGCGCGACTCCATAGTGGCTTTCAGACCCTCCTCGCCCGACTTTGCATATACCGCCGACGACCTGATCCGATTTTTCTCCTGCCATCCCGTGGGGAGCCTGCTCCTCATCAACCCCGACAATCCGTCGGGCAACCTCATTCCCCTCACCGACATTGAGCGGCTGGCCGATTGGTGCAGCAGCAACTCGATCAGGCTCATCGTAGACGAAAGTTTCATCGACTTCGCCGACATTGCGCCCCACTCGCCGGCTACTCTCATAGACGAGGCCATCCTGCTCCGGCATCCCGATCTCGTCGTGGTCAAAAGCATATCCAAGAGCTACGGAGTGCCTGGACTGAGGTTGGGTGTGATTGCCTCAGCCGACACGGATCTCATCGACAAAATCAAGAAAGATGTGGCGATATGGAACATCAATTCCTTTGCCGAATACTATATGCAGATCTTCGGCAAATATGAGAGCCAGTATGATAAAGCCTGCCGGAGGATACGAGATGAGCGCAACCGATTGGGACGCGAACTTGCCACGATTTCATGGCTACACGTGGTTCCCTCACAAGCCAACTATTTCCTTTGCCGGATCGATCCCTCGTCGGGCTACGACTCCCATTCGCTCACCCTCGCGCTGCTTGAGCGCTTCGACATCCTCATCAAAGACTGCGCGTCAAAACACGGCTTCGACCGTCCTGCCGACCGCGGCCTCTACATAAGGATAGCCGTCCGCGACACCGCCGACAACAA
>CAYWWE010000077.1:0-11287 GCA_964461785.1 uncultured Bacteroides sp. | reverse complement strand
TTCTCATTGAAGAAAAGTTTATCAAACGCCTTGCGGTTCTTGCTTCCAAGCGCCAAGCGAGTAACTTTTTCACGTAGACTCTGCTTGGCGGCCATACCTACAGGACAGATGATTCTCAGTTCTTCACCGTCGGGCCATGCCTCGCCACGGTCGAAATCGGTTCCCTTAAATGTTGCCGCAATCCAACATGTGCCAAGCCCCATTTGCCAGGCCTTGAGCACAACCTGCTCAAATTTGAACCCGGCAGTCAGAGCTGATTTCTTGTCATCTTTAATTCCCAATAGAAAGAAATCTACAGCTCCAATGATCATTCCGTATGTACTCGGTTTGAATCCGTCTTTTATGTCAAAGGATTGGAGACGGATAGTGACGTTGCCACCAAACGGAGATTCAGCCTCTTTCACAGCATTTCCCAGTTCGCTTATCTGGGCTGGAGTCAGTCTCTCCCCATTAAAACTGCGCACGGAACGCCTTTCCTTTATTGCTTCGATAATATTCATGTTCTTTCGTCTTTTAATTCTAAACATATCGCAAAATACCACAGTTCACCCAATTGATATGGCAACCCCCAGATTCATGTTGAAAGAGTATGGTTTCTAAATTTAAATGTTTTCGATTTGTATGTTATTAAATACGATTTGTACTACGGAATTGTGAAATATGTACGATTTGTGTGTTGTTATATAAATAATGTACTATTTTCGCAAAACAATATCTGTATGACAAAATTCTCATGGCATATCTTTCCCAATACATAGTGGAGCTCTCTGACAAGAACAAGAGCGAGCATTCCCGTTTGCTTGCCGGCATCACTGCTGGAACATTTGTATGCACAGATGGGGCGGCCAGAATAAGGGTCAATGATGTCGATCGCAAAGTGAGCGACGGTGATATGCTATTATATCCTCCATACGCCACTGTGACCCTTGTAGAGAGTGACGCTGGTTTCAAAGGTTATCTGGCCTCAGTGGATTATGAATTTGTGATAGCCTCTGTCAAATCTTTGGAATGGAGTGCCAACCTTCACTTCGTAGCGAGGCATCCTGTAGTGAAATTGTTTGAAAAAGACTATGAGATAATTCTTTCATTGCTTGACCTTATTTCATACAAAACACCACAACCTAATACGCCACTAAATACTTTGCTTTTATCCAACCTATGGAAATCACTTACTTATCAGGTATTGTCGGCATACTTAGCGGTGCACCCACTTGAGGGGGATTCAAATTCCATTAAAAATAATATCGCCTTGACATTTCAGGCCGACTTGATGCAGCATTTTATCAGGCATCGTGATGTGGCATTTTATGCTGCCCAGCAAAGGCTTTCTCCTCGTTATTTCTCAGCAGTAATAAAGGAAGTGACCGGGCATAATGCTCTGTATTGGATTGTCCAGGCGGTGACAGGGGAAGCAAAGAAAAGAATAATTGAATCAGGACTGAGCATAAAGGAGATAGCATACTCTTTGAATTTTTCAAGCCCCACATTCTTCTCCCGCTGGTTTAAGCAATACACCGGCTTAACACCTAAAGAGTTCAAACAGCAAAGAGGAGATCAGGCAGGGATAAAGAAAGATTATTGAATTTTACCACCGCCGTAACTATTACCACTGTAACAAAGTTTTCTGCGGAAGGCGAACTAACACATCTTAGTCCCTGATTTAGGAGTTAGTTTCAGTATTTTTTCACTATTTCTGTCATCGAATGCAACAAATCCATCAATTGTTTGACCTTCATTTGCCTTCAGAATTTAAAGTTAAACCTTTAAAACTGTAATTCCTTGATATTACCATACTTTACCACACTGCATCAAAAATAGAAAATTAGTAAATAAATCTGAATGTACTGTGCTGATTGTGGGAGTTTTTCATCTCATATACTTATATTTGAGTTAATATTTACAGTTTCGGGATGGCTGGAATGAACTGGCTTGGGGAGGGAGTTGTTGTACGGTCATAAAAATGTTTTATGATGAAAAATATTGATACTCTTTTTGATCTGACAGGTAAGGTGGCTGTCGTAACCGGTGGTGGCGACGGCATAGGAAAGGCGTCGTGCAAAATCCTCGCAGCTTCGGGCGCATCTGTTGTCGTCAGCGATCTCTCGCTCGAAAAAGCCAAAGTGGTGGCCGAAGAGATTGAGTCCGACGGCGGTCGTTGCGCTGCTGTGTCTTGCAATGTGTTGAACAGTAGTGATCTGACTAATCTTATTGATTTTGCCGTCTCGACTTTCGGCACTGTCAATATTCTGGTCAATAATGCCGGCATCGGAGGTGGGGGGCGCGAAAATCCTTTCAACATTGATCGTGATTATGTGGAACGGATCTATGCCGTCAATGTCTTTGCTCCATGGCAGTTGTGTAAACTCGCTGCTCCTCACATGGAGAAGTCGGGCTATGGCAGCATCATCAACATTACGTCTATGAGCAGCATCAACAACAGTCCCGCCATGGCCATCTACGGGTCCTCCAAAGCTGCTCTCAATCATCTTGCTTCCAATCTTGCGTTTGATTATGGAGCTATGGGAATCCGAATCAACAATGTCGGGCCAGGAGCTACACGCACCCGGGCCTTAGCCTCAGTTCTTACCCCCGAAATCGAGGCTCGGATGCTGGCACACACCCCGATCCATCGACTCGGCGAGGTATCCGATATTGCTGGAGCCGTACTTTATTTCGCAGCCCCTGTGTCGGCCTGGGTGAGCGGGCAGACGCTTATGGTTAACGGCGGAGGTGTGCAGACTCTCGATTGAGAGTGCAAAATCAGATTGTTGAAAAGCATAAATGGCCACACCCCGGCATCAGATGGTGCAGGGGTGTGGTCATTTTTTATGATGATATTGCGATTAGATTCCCGGCGTTGTGCGTGACACTTTCCGTCCGGCGATCATGGTGATTATGGCGCCTGCCACCATCACTGCTAATGAGACTATGAGCACGAGCGTACCTCCGCCCCAGCGCAGGAGGACAGGAATTATGAAAGCTCCGGCAACGGCTCCTGTCTTACCTACACCAGCGGCAATACCGGATCCGGTGCCTCTGTCGGCAACAGGATATACCCGGCTGGGCAGGATAAAGGTGATGAGGTGCGGCCCGGCGTTGAGAAAGAGCTCGAAGATCACGAAGCCACATATCGCTATCCAAGCGGGCCAGTGGAGCAGGTAAGAGGCCATCAGGATCCCGAGGCCGACGGCGCTTCCCCAGAATCCCACTGTCTGCATCCGCAGATGGTTGCATTTCCTAAGCAATATGATGCCGGTTGCAAAGCCAACCATCATCACGATGCTGAGTATAAATGTAAGACCGACAGAGTTGGTGATATGCTGGATCTTCGTTGCCGACTCCGGAAGTGAGTCGAGTCCGAAAGCCATTATCAGTACGGGCAAGAATATGCCGATGCCATAGACGCCGAGTCCTTCGCAAGCCCAAGGTATGCCGGTCAGAACCACCTTGGCAAGGTTTTTCTTGATAAATTGCCAGAGAGTGAGATTGTCGGATGGCGCAGCAACTTTTTCTTTCATCTCTTCGGGCATCTCTACATCGGGCCCAAGAAGTTTGTGTACGGCCTCCTCTGCCTGAGCCGTTTCGCCATGACTCATAAGCCATGCCGGACTCTGAGCGAAATCGAGGCGGAGGAAAAGCATCAGGGCAGCAATGGCACTCATAATGAAGAATAGCTCTGCCCAGTGCTCAGCATTGCCCCACTTGGTTATGATGAAATAGCAAATCACGGCAACAACCGCGCTGCCTGCCGAGGCCAGAGCCTTGGCTACACCAACCATATAGATGCGCCACTTTACAGGCATCAGCTCGGAGATATAGTCGGGGTCCAGACTGTATTCTCCGCCTATTGCAAAGCCCATCACAAACAGACATCCCATCAGGACCCATACCTGAGTGATCCATACGGCAACCAGGGAGGCAACCAGAATGATGAGCGGACAAAGACGGAAGAAGAGCAGATAGCCGTAGCGATCGCTCAATCGCCCGAACACAACCGTGCCGAGCATGATGCCGATGAGTGAAATGCAGCCTAATAGCCCTTGCATTCCTGCCGAAAGTTCGGGGTGGATCACAATCTGCATTAGCGGAATGACAATGCCGACCAATGTGGCCAGTCCCTGACCTATGAATTGGCCGAGGGAAGCGATCAGGACAACCCTGATATGATGCCAGCCAATGGGCATGGTTGCCATATCTATAGTTTTTGATGTGGCTGGTTTCGCTGAAATATTTTTTGAATTCATAATGTGATGTAAGGGATAATGAAGTTATCAGACAGCTCTGATGACGAACGGTCTTAACTTGACAACAATGTCGACGCCACATAGTTTGGTTGGCCGGCAGAGTTTAGTGATAAACATAGCAGCCACAGCACCAAGTGCTGTGGCTGCAAACTTTCAAGCGTGGTGGATTTTGTTCTCTCCTCCGAAGGGAGTTAATTTACTTTGAGTGTGAGGCGCTACCGGGATTGTTGTCGCGATCAAAGAGGCGGCTGACAAATCTATTCCATTCCGAATCCCACTCCTTATGATCTGTTTCAGGCTGTGGATTGAGTCGGAACTGAGGGAGCAGGAAGAGCCACGTCGTCACACAGAAGGGACCGGTAAGAGTAGGAAGTCCGAACGGAGCGAAGAAAGCATCCATACCGGCCTGGACAAATACCGTGGCGATTATGGCCACCACCGACCAGATGGCGGTCTTCACTCCCGGTTTATAGAATGTGCATCCGATGGCAATACCGGTCAGGACGGGGCTGAAACCGAAAAGGCCTGCGGAGATATCGGCGGCATCGGCCTTGAAAATAATAGCTATTGCAAGCGAGATTGCCGACCCGGCAGCAGCCCAGAAGGCAGCCCAGCGGCTACAAAGAGCCAGACCGACGAGAAAGAGCACACCAGTAACCCAGTTGTTGATCAGGAATACCTGACTTACCCCCTTGAGCCAATACTCAACGAGCGAGCCAAACGAGGTGTCGAGTGTGGTTGAGAAATGCTCGGTGAGCGAAGGCACCGAAAGTCCGTCGGGAGCTATGCCATCCATCAGGCGCGATGCAAAAAGGAAGATCCAGGTCAGAAGCACGAACGGGAAAGTGAGCGAATTCACCTTCCAAGGAGCCATTACATTGTTCATGCCGGCGCGCACCCATGTGGTGAGCATCGAGCAGAAGACGAGTGCAACCCACATCTGCCACGTCGAGCCCAGAAATGTGGGAAACGCACAGCCGACAAGGATGCCGTTGAAGCCCCAGAGTCCGGCTTCGCCGGGTGCCTCGCTGTCGGCCGTGAGATACCCGGCTATGGTCGAGGCTACGAGGCCAACAAGAGCGCCCCAAGCAACGAGAGGTGTGTGCGACACGTATGCGCCCCAGAATATTCCGGTGAGAAAAAGCAGGCCGGTCCACGCGCTCTGCTGAAACATGACTTGTCCTGAACCGCGCAGAGTTGAACGCACGATCACGGATATTTTTTCGCTTGACATGATGATTACAGTTTATGCTGACTCAAAGTTAATTATTATCTCCATGGAAATTCCGGAGGGATTGGCTTGCCCTTGACCTGCATCCTGACCTTGGAGCAGAAATCCCTCACCACCTTTTTTACCGGTCCAGGCTCCTGACCGAGCACCTTGAAAAGAAGTCCCGCGCGGCTTGGCAGGCGTGTTATGCCGGCAGCGATATGATGTTGGGTGTCGATATACGCAGCCACCTCGTTATAAATCGGCTCGATATTCTCTTCCGGTGTCATTACGAGGACATTGGCGAATACATCGTAGCCGTGCATCACACCTATGTCGCGTATCGGAGAACGTTTCGGATCGATTATGAACTTTTCGCGGAACAGCTGACGCCCGTCGGGACGCTCGCCGTGGGTGCAAACAGACAGGATATCGAATTTAAACAACTCGCCACCGTTGTAATATTTGCGTCCACCCATATAGATCTCGGAGTAGAACACCGTTGCCGATTCATGCACTGTCATCCGTGTGTCGCTTATGAAACGGGTGTTGCTGCAAGGTATTATCGGCTCGGGCAGATACTCGAGATAGGCATCCTTGTCGAGCGTTATGGTCTGTTCGAGACCCGAATAATTGTCCTGCATACTGGCCAGTTTAGTGGCCGCTCCGGTAGAGATGAAGGCCATCGAACCCTCACGCAGAAAGAAATTCTGACGGTAGCGGTCGCCGTCGATGTTAGGGCCTCCGGATGAGAGGATGTAGACGCAGGGCAGATCCGGTAGCTCCTCGTCGAAATAGAGCTCCTGCTGCACGATGAGCGGTACCCTTCGGTCGAGCTCTCGCAGAATTGAGCGTCCCGATTTGTCGAGCTCGAAGCCTAAATTGAGATAGCCGTGCTTGCCCGGCGCGCCAACATACATTGCGCGCGGCCGCTGCAGATACGGACGCATCTCTCTTGCCGAATCGAAGTCTACGAGCTTCACATCAGTCATCAGAAGATTGTCGGTAGAGGGCATAGGGGGTGTGTGGGGCTGAGGTGGTGAATTGATGGGAGGATTCTTTACTTATCGAAAAGAGCCATCTTGAAGATGAGGTCGACAAGTTCGTCGATGCCCTCGCCGGTCATGGCATTTGTAAATACGAACGGTTTGCCCGGTCGCATAAGGCGGCTGTCATGGTCCATAACTTCAAGCGAGGCATGCACGTATGGAGCCAGATCAGTCTTGTTGATGACAAGAATATCGCTCTGCGAGATACCGGGACCGTCTTTGCGGGGAATCTTGTCGCCGGCGGCAACATCGATAACGTAAATGAAGAAATCGACAAGCGCAGGCGAGAAGGTAAGGGTCAAGTTGTCGCCTCCCGACTCCACAAGCACAATATCGGCGTCGGGAAATTTGGCTTCCATTTCCTCAACGGCCGCAATGTTCATCGAGGGATCCTCGCGCACGGCGGTGTGGGGACAGGCGCCTGTCTCCACGCCTATAATCATATCTTCGAGAAGAATGCCTTTGAGTGTTTTGCGCACATGCTTGGCATCTTCGGTAGTCACAATGTCGTTGGTGATGATAAGCACTTTCATGCCGCGCTCAAGGAGTCGCGGGGTGATTGCTTCAATAATGGCGGTTTTGCCCGACCCTACGGGGCCGCCTATTCCTATTCTGCAGGTACTCATTGATTTCTGTGGTGGATGGTGGATTGCTGAGGAGGAGTTGTTTTAAATTAAACAGGATGGTGGTCAGTTCATGAACATTCGCATATTGCCTTTTTCATGGAGCGAGGCGAGAATGTCCATCTCAGGAACGAACGAATTCATATCGGCAAAAGTCATCTCGCGCGCCTCCTTAAAGAGAGCTTCTGCTTCGCCACACAACTTCTGGAGAATTATCTGTGTGTCGTAATGCGAAACACGCACGCATCGGAGTGCGGCGCTGAGCACCATGTTTATCACTCCATACTGATGCGATGCAAATAGATCTTCTTCGCTCAAGTCGCAAGCCGCAAATGATAGTCCTTGTGCAACCGGGTAAGATCCGGGAGTGGCACCGCTCTGGATGTCGGCAAGCCATGAGGCTATGAGAGTGTTGTCTGGAAACAGCTTTACGCCGAGCTCGGCCAGTTTCTTGCCCATTCGCTGGAGCATCATGCGCGCTTCGTCGTTCATCTTGAAGAGCATGAGTCCGTGGTCTATACCTTCAACTCCGGCCAGATCGTTATTCCGTGCGGCGCGATAGGCGATGAGCGCAGCAACTCCATCGGAGTAGGCCGCCTGGAGTGCTACTGAGCGTGTGAACTGTTCGAGATCCTCGGCATTCTTTACTATGCCGAGATGCGAAGCTGTCTCAAGACCGTTGGAGAATGAAAATGTACCGACCGGAAATGTGGAGTCGGTCATCTGGAGCAGATGCATTATCTTCATTAGCGCGGGATGGGGGAGAGAGGGAAAGGAGTGATTAGCAGTGGTGATGATGGTGATGGCCTTCGTGAGAATGGCTTTCGTGCGACGCACCTCCAAAAAGCCTGCGGATCTCGTGGGGTGCGAGATAGGGTATGATGTCGGTTCCGGGTTGGAACTCGTAGGTTATTCCTTCGATATTGTGTGTTTCCATCACGCTCAACATCACTTTCTTGTCGACGGTGAGCGGGACAAAAACCTTGGTGCCTTTTACCACGGCAGGCCAGTGCTGGTTGCCTATAGCGTGTCCGAGCTCTACCGAAATGCGAATTATTTCTTCCGGAGCTCGCGATGCCAGCTGGCTCATGTCGATCACGAGCACATTGCTGAGGTCGAGGCGAAGGACGGCAGCGGTGCCTTTCTCAGGATCGTAGGCCACAATGTCGCCGTCGGTGATACGCGAACCGCGCACAAGAGCTATCGGAAACTCATTGCCGTGATCGCTGGTGATGAGGAAACGGCTCTTCTGGGCTGTCCATTGGTCAAGAAAGAGATTTTCGATATGGACTCCATTGAGCTTTTCGGCCCATTCGGGCGTATGTATATTGCCGATTATTTCGGTAATTACTTCCATGATATGTTGAAGTTTGTCTGGATAGGTGGGGGAGATACAAAATAATGATGTCTGCGGGGCCATTTTAGGGTTGCGCTCCCGCAGACATCATTATGAGTGACTTAGCTAAACCAGTAAAGCTGTGCCAAGGGGAGTTCCTTTGCCGGAGGTACGGTTGCGAGCACTCCGTCTACGTAGACATTGAATGTCTCGGGGTCAACCTCGATGTGGGGCAGGGCGGTGTTGCGCACCATGTTGGCCTTCGAGAGCTGACGCACGCCGTGAACCGGATAGAAGATGTTGTTGGTGCCGATCTTCTCGGGAATGCCTGCTTCAACCGATGCCTGGGAGATGAAACGTGCGCAAGTGGTGGGCATAGCCTTGCCGAATGCGCCGAACATCGGACGCATGATCTTGGGCTGAGGAGTGGGAAGCGATGCGTTGGGATCGCCCATGTTGGCCCAGTTGATCACGCCACCCTTGATCACCATCTTGGGCTTGGTGCCGAAGAAGGCAGGCTCCCAGAGCACGAGGTCGGCCATCTTGCCAACCTCTACGGAGCCGAGGATGTCGGAGATACCGTAGGTAACGGCGGGATTGAGGGTGATCTGAGCGAGGTAGCGGAGCACGCGGAAGTTATCGTTGGAATCGCTGTCCTCGGGCAGTTTGCCGCGAACCTGCTTCATGTACGAAGCCATCTGGAATGTGCGCATGAACGATTCGCCAACACGGCCCATGGCCTGCGAGTCGGATGAAACCATGGAGATGATGCCGAGATCGTGGAAAACGTTTTCGGCTGCCTGAGTCTCGGGACGCACGCGGCTCTCGGCGAATGCCACATCGGAGGGGATAAGCGGATTGAGATTGTGGCAGACCATGATCATGTCAAACAGCTCGGCCTGCGAGTTGATGCCGAAGGGCAGGGTGGGGTTGGTCGACGAAGGGAGGACGTTTGCCATCGAGGCAACCTTAAGAAGGTCGGGAGCGTGGCCACCGCCTGCACCCTCGGTGTGGTAGGTGTGGATAGTGCGGCCATCGATAGCTGCGATAGTATCTTCCACATAGCCGCCCTCGTTGAGGGTATCGGTATGGATGGCTACCTGAACGTCGAAGCGGTCAGCGCAGGCCATACATGCACGGATAGCCGCGGGAGTCGAGCCCCAGTCCTCGTGGATCTTGAAGCCGCACGCACCTGCAACTACCTGCTCCTCGAGAGTGTCCTGCACCGATGTATTGCCCTTTGCGAGGAAGCCCATGTTGATGGGGAGACCTTCCGACGATTCGAGCATCTTGCCGAGATTCCACGGTCCGGCTGTGATAGTGGTGCCGTTGGTGCCGTCGGTCGGGCCAACGCCACCGCCGATAAGGGTGGTGATACCGTTGCTGAGGCAGTCATAAGCCTGCTGGGGCGAAATGAAGTGAACGTGACCGTCGATGCCGGCTGCGGTGAGGATAAGGTGCTCGCCGGAGATAGCGTCGGTTGAGGGACCGGTGCAAAGGGTAGGTGTGACACCCTCCATGATGTTGGGATTACCGGCCTTGCCTATGCCGGCGATCTTGCCGTCTTTGACGCCCACGTCGGCCTTGATCACGCCGAGCACGGGGTCGATGATCGTTACGTTTGTGATGACCAGATCAAGCGAGCCGGCCTTTGAGGTGATGGTATTGGCGGTGCCCATACCGTCGCGGATTGTTTTGCCGCCACCATAAACAACCTCGTCACCATACACGCGGAGGTCTTTCTCGATTTCGACATACAGCTCGGTGTTGCCCAGACGGATCTTATCACCTACGGTAGGTCCGAAGAGATTATTATATTCTTGTCTCGATATTGTTGCCATGAGTGTAAAATGATATTAGAGGTTATTTCTTTGCCTGGGAAGGCGAGCCGGTAAACTCAGAGTCAAGCTCTGATTCGGAAACATCCTTGAATCCGTAGGTCTTCATGCGGTTGAACGCACGTATCTCGCGGGGATAATATGTAGGAGTGTCTTCGCGGCCTGAATAACCGTTGACAAGTCCGTTGAATCCGATGATGCGCTGCTTTCCGGCAAAGGTAACCAGTTCAACCTCTTTCTCTTCACCCGGCTCGAAACGCACTGCTGTTGTGGCGGGGATGTTAAGGTGGTAGCCATAGGCTGCCTCGCGGTCAAACTCCATGTAGCGGTTCACCTCGAAGAAGTGGAAGTGAGAGCCGATCTGCACGGGGCGGTCGCCGGTGTTGCGTACTTTAAGTGTCACGGTTCGACGGTTTTCGTTATATTCGATAGCACCGTCGGCCAGAATAACACCGCCTACGGGCACATAGTTGGCGGGCTTGAATCCGGGGGTGTTGGGATAGGCTATTGCGGGTTTTCCGGAAAAGACTCCCATCGGGGTCTGATAGCCAGAGGGCTGCGCGGGAGCTGCAGCTGCCTGAGACTGCTGCGCAGGCTGTTGCGTATTGTTGTCGGGAGTGGCCATTTGCGTGGTTTTAGGGATGTGACACTTATATTATTTTATGGGGTGATGGATGCTCACCAGACGCGAGCCATCGGTAAACACCGCCTCGACCTGAAGGAGAGTGATCATATCGGCGACACCGTCCATAACCTGCTCCTTGGTGAGCACGTTGGCGGCATCGTGCATTACTTCTTCAACAGTTTTGCCTTCGCGGGCACCCTCGAGGGCGCAGGAGGTGATGTACGCTACCGATTCGGGGTAGTTGAGCTTAAGGCCCTTCTGAAGCCTGCGTTCGGCTATCATGCCAAGGGTCAGCAGAGTGAGCTTGTCTTGCTCTTTCGGAGTTAAGTGCATTGACGGTATTTGTTAGGTATTACGATATA
>CAYWWE010000076.1:0-11290 GCA_964461785.1 uncultured Bacteroides sp. | reverse complement strand
CACAACTATAATACTCACACACCCCCACTACTATGATCAACCATCTTTCTCCTTCCGACTCCGTTAAAGTTGAGATCTTCTCGCCCACCGGCTACTGCATATCCACCTGGCAGGGATCAGGCTTCAGCAATCTCACCGAGGCCGTCACGGCAGCCTACGAAGGCTCCGGCACTCTCAACATGCCTCCCGAAGACTATGTGTATACCGTGACCGATCTGGCTCGTCACACCTCGGCTCAATACCGCATCGACGCCGGAGGACACCTCCGCATCCTGCCCGAAGAGCGCTGACCGATCACTCATACCGCATACGCCGGGTTCCGTAAATTTCGATTTGCGGGACCCGCTTTTTTTCGCTACCTTTGCGGTCGGCCTTGACGCGGCCATTATCTACCTGCAATCACCATTCATCCATGAGCTACGACGAGGAAGAAGAACTCAACTCCAACATTGAAAACGAAGATCCGACCGATGAAACCGAGGGCGCCGAGGAGGCCACGGAGGGCGGATTTGACGCTGTAACTGTCGATCTGACCGACGAAAGCGCCCGCCGCCAGCTCAGGGGAATGTATCAGAGCTGGTATCTCGACTATGCCAGCTACACCATCCTTGACCGCGCCATCCCCCACATCGACGACGGCCTCAAGCCCGTCCAGCGCCGCATCCTCCACTCGATGAAGACCCTCGACGACGGCCGCTTCAACAAGGTGGCCAACATCGTGGGCAACACCATGCAGTATCACCCCCACGGCGACGCCTCAATCTACGGAGCATTGGTTGCCCTGGGCCAGAAGGAGCTCCTGATCGAGACCCAGGGCAACTGGGGCAACATCCTGACCGGTGCCTCGGCTGCCGCAGGCCGATATATCGAGGCCCGCCTGAGCAAATTTGCTCTCGACGTGATGTTTGACCCCAAGGTGACACAGTGGACCATGAGCTACGACGGGCGCAAGCGCGAGCCGGTGACTCTCCCCGCCAAGTTTCCCCTGCTGCTCTCGCAGGGCGTGGGAGGCATCGCCGCCGGCCTATCGTCGCTAATCCTGCCCCACAATTTCAACGAGATCCTCGACGCCGCCATAGCCTGCCTCAAAGGCGAGCCATTCAATCTCTACCCCGACTTCATGACCGGCGGCATGATCGACGTGAGCCGCTACAACGACGGCGCGCGCGGATCGCGCGTAAGGGTGCGAGCCAAGATCGACAAGCTCGACCAGCGCACACTCGCCATCACCGAGATCCCCTACGGCATGACCACCGAGAGCCTCATCGACTCTATCCTGAAAGCATTTGAGAAGGGTAAGATCAAGATACGCAAGGTCGACGACAACACCGCCGACACGGCAAATATCCTGGTCCACCTCCAGCCCGGCACCTCGAGCGACAAGACCATCGACGCCCTCTATGCCTTCACCGACTGCGAGCTTCCCATCTCGCCCAACTGCTGCGTGATCTACGACGACAAGCCCCACTTCATCGGTGTGAGCGACGTGCTGAGGCGGTCGGTCGACAACACACTCAACATCCTGCGACGCGAGCTCGAGATCGAGCGCGACGAAACCCGCGAGCAGCTTTTCTTCGCCTCGCTCGAAAAGATATTTATCGAGCAACGGATCTACAAGGACCGCGAATATGAGGAGGGCCACGACCGGGATGCCATTTTCGCCCATATCCGGGCGCGCCTGATCCCCTTTGTCGATCCCGACATGCGCCCCATCACCGACGACGACCTCGCCCGCCTCGAAGAGATCCCGATGAAGCGCATCCACCGCTTCTCGGCCGAGAAAGCCGACGAAGCCATAGCCCGCTACCGCGACCGCATCGCCGCCCTTCAGGCCGATCTCGACAACATCGTCGGCTACACCATCAACTGGTTTGCCTCGCTGAAAGAGAAGTATGGCCACGCCTATCCGCGCCACACCGTCATACGCTCGTTCGACAACATCGAGGCATCAAACGTGGCCGAAGCCAACGAGAAGCTCTACTTCAACCGCGAGGAGGGATTTATCGGCACATCGCTCAAGAAAGACGAATATCTGTTTACCTGCTCGTCGATCGACGATGTGATCATATTCTACCGCGACGGCCGCTACAAGATAGTCCGCGTGGCCGACAAGATCTTCGTAGGCAAAAACATAATCCATATCGGCCTCTTCCGCCGCTCCGACACCCGCACCATCTACAACGTGATCTATCAGGATGGCCGCGGAGGCACCTTCTACATGAAGCGCTTTGCCGTGACAGGCGTCACCCGCGACCGCGAATATAATCTCACCTGCGGCACCCCCGGCTCGCGGGTGGCCTACTTCACCGCCAACCCCAACGGCGAGGCCGAGGTGGTGCGCGTCACCCTCAAGCCCAAGCCGCGCCTCAAGACCCTCCAGTTTGACGTCGACTTCGCCGAAATGGCCATCAAGGGGCGCTCATCGAGAGGCAACATAGTGACCCGCAACGAAGTGCACCGCTTCACGCTAAAGGAGCATGGCCGGTCTACCCTCGGAGGCCGTCAGGTATGGTTTGACCCCGACATCCTGAGGCTCAACTATGACGGCCGCGGCGACTACCTCGGCGAATTCGGCCCGTCGGATCTCGTGCTCGTCATCCTCGACAACGGCGAATACTACACCTCCACCTTCGATGCCGCCAACCACTATGAGGAAAACATCCTGCGCATAGAGCGCTTCGTGCCCGAAAAGGTCTGGTCTGCCGTGCTGTTTGACGCCGATCAGGGCTATCCTTATCTCAAGCGCTTCACCTTCGAGCCCTCGGCAAGGAAGCAGCGGTTTATCGGCGACAATCCCGACAGTCGCCTCCTGCTGCTCTCCGACGCTCCCGGGGCCCGCTATTCGGTGACATTCAAGGAGATGGAAGGCGTGCCCGTAGTGCGCGAGCCGATGGAAGTGGTTGCCGCCGAGTTTATTGCGGTTAAGTCGTTCAGAGCCAAGGGCAAACGACTCACCAACCTACCCTATGCCGAGATCACCGAACTCGAGCCGGTGGAGACCGGAGAGACCCTCGACACCGAAGCGGAGGAAGCCACGGAAACCGATGATACTGACGACGAGCCTACCGACTTCGTCGAGAAAAGCGACGACGAGATCCGCGACGAGCTCACCGGCCAGCAGCGCATTTTCTGACCCATAGCCATGTGCCGGTACATCCTCCTCATCTGCCTCATAGCCGCCTTTATCGGCAATGCCGCATCAGCGTCTGACCGGCCCGAGCGTCCGGTCACCGCGAGCTATATGGCCGGAGTCGGCTCGGCACGGATCACCGACACCTATCTCTCCCCCTTTCCCACCGCAGGCTGGGCCACCTCGCTGACCTATGAGCGGTCGCAGGCTCTCCGGAGCCGTCCGCAGCAGTGGAGCGGTCTGCTGTCGGCATCTCTCGACCTATCGCGCGGCCACACCCGCGGGACACTCAACGGCACAATGTGGAGCACCGGCCTCACTCTCCAGCTCGCAGCCCTGAGGCGCTTCCGGCCTCTTCCGGGCGGCATCAGCATAGCCGTCGGCCCCCAGATCGAGCTCCTCACCGGAGTCCACTACCGCCCGGCCAACGGCAACAACCCCGTTGGAGCACAGGTGGCGCTCACGGCCGGACTGACGGCCCGCGCCTCGCGCCTCGTCAGGATAGGCCGTCTGCCGGTCGACTTTTCTTTCCGACCGTCGGTGCAGCTCACCGGCCTATTTCTCGCGCCGCAATACGGGCAGCTCTATTACGAGATCTATGAGGGCGACAGCAAAGGGATAGTGCGTTTCGCCTGGCCCGGCAACCGCCTTTCCTACTCCCATCTGCTGGCGGCCGATCTGCGTCTTGGAGCCACATCGCTCCGCCTCGGCTACTCGTTGAGGCTCTCGACCCGCGAGGCATCGCATCTGTCGGTCAACACCGCCACCAACCTGTTTGTGATCGGCCTTACCACCGACTTCCTGACAATCGACCGCCGCCGCAAGGAGCGACCCGCCCCGGTCATCTACTCATTCTGAAATCTCACGACTCATGAGCGCACCATTCCGACTGATCACTGTCGTTGTCACTCTCCTGTCAGCCGCCGGCCTCCTCACCGGCTGCCACCACGACGGGATCATTGACGAGCCAAACAATCAGGAGGGTAACTTCAGGGCACTGTGCGAGATCATCGACACCCGCTACTGCTTCCTCGACAAGCAGGGAGTGGACTGGGACAGCGTGTGCCTCGCCACCGCCCCCTACATCGGCCCCCGCACAAGCGCCCTTGACCTCTACCGGATAATGGGCCGGATGCTCGACAATCTCCGCGACGGCCATGTCAACCTGTCGTCGCCCTTCGGCGCGAGCTATTACCGTGACTGGTGGGCGGCCTATCCTGCCGACTACGACGAGCGCGTCGTCACCCTCGGCTATCTGCAGGGCCGGTATGAGCAACTGGGCTATTACACCTACGCCATAATCCCCGGCACCGGCATCGGCTACCTCCATGTCAGCAGCTTCGCCAGCGCCCCCGGCGACGGAAACATCGACTTCGTGCTGTCGCAGTTTGATCTCGCTCCTGGACTGATCATCGATATCCGCGACAACGGGGGCGGAGCCCTCACGGCTGCGGAGACTCTGGCCGAACGATTCATCACCCAACCGGCCGTCGGAGGATATGTGTGCCACAAGACCGGACCGGGCCACAACGACTTCTCCGAGCCCTATCCCATCACATTCAACCCGCCCGCAGGCCATCGCAAATGGATCAAGCCCGTGATCCTGCTCACCAACCGGTCTACCTTCTCCGCCGCCAACTATTTCGCCGCCTTCATGCGCACCCTGCCTCAGGTGACTCAGGTCGGATCCACTACCGGAGGGGGCGGAGGCATCCCCTTCAGCTCCTCGCTGCCCAACGGCTGGACCATCCGCTTCTCGGCCTGCCCCATGCTTGATCCCAACGGAAATCTGACCGAAGACGGCGTCTCTCCCCTACCCGCCAACACCATCAGCTTCGGCCTCGATGCCTCAGCCGCTGGCAAGGATCCGATCCTTGACCATGCTATCGACCTCCTTCTTCACTGACCGCTGCGCAACATCCTGATTATTATTGTTAATAATCATTAAACCACGACAAATAAATTTGCTTTTGTCATCCCGAAAGGTTATCTTTGCGGAAACCGAAAAGCCGTTCCACCCTTAAAAACTCAAGCCTATGAAGAAATATCTCATTTTACTCCTCGTGATGATAGGATGGGCCAATATCATGTCGGCTCAGGAAGACCTCAAGACCAGCTATATCCAAGGGTCGATAGAAAGCATAGCCGACGGTAAATATACCCGCTATGCAAGCTCTCAAGAATTTCTGAATGAATATGTGACGCCTGTGTCTCAACCCTCATACCGCGCTGACTACAACCTGAAGATCTATGATAAGCTGCTGTATCATTTTGGCTATATAGGTCGTTCGGAAATCATTTCTTTCGTCTCCAATAAACAGGATGATGAGCCGATGTCAAAGTTTCAGCTGATTGTTGACGAAGATGGAAAGATCATCGACTGCGCCATGCTTGCCTCCACTGACACCGACAAGGATAAGAAGGTTCTCGAATGTCTCAAGAATGAGAATTATTACAACACAGCACCGACCTTAAACGGCAAGCCCTGCAAATCGCTCATCCTCCTCTCTTTCCAATATCACAAGAGTGGGAAAATTGATGTAACCAGAGACGGCTATCCCTTGGTTCCCCTTACCGACTCGGAGGCATCCGCCACATCGACAGACACTTCTTCCAACAACTGATCTCTTCTCCTGACAGGAGCATCCTCTCTGATATTCAAGAATCCATCTGCGTGGAGCTTATAGCCTCCCGTAGATGGATTCTTACGTCCTACCCCCCCTTTCGGCACCCCCTCTCCCGACTATTTCGTTTAAATTGGTCAGCTGATCCGGCGACCCGCGCCTGCGGGCCAAATTGCAGAGGATTATTTGCGACCTGCGTGAGCAGGTCATGGGTCATTAGCGTGGTGGTCGAGCAAGGCGAGACCCCACGAAGCGCCTCCTACCCAAATTCCAGACCCGCATAGCGGGTCGCAAGATAACCCGGTGCGATGCCTCAGGGCGCCCGATATAAAAGAAAGCACCCCCTCCCGCTCCATTTTTATTTGGTATGATTAACAAAACCGACAAAAAGCCCGGTTTTATTTGGTATGATTAACAAAATCGCTAAATTTGCAACATGAATATCATACTGCGCCAAACTTACTTAGACCACATACTGCGTTTTCTTGATAAGGGGATGATGATTGCCCTCACCGGCCAGCGTCGAGTAGGCAAGAGCTTTATCCTGCGTCAACTCGCTAATAAAATTCAGGAGATCAAACCGGATGCACGGATAGTATACATCAACAAAGAAAAGAAAAAATTTGCCGATATAGACACCGACGATAAGCTCTCGGCATATCTCGAGGGTAAATTTGACGACTCTGTAGACAACTATCTGCTTATCGATGAGGTGCAGGATATCCAGGGCTTTGAAAATACACTCCGCAGCCTTAACGCAGATGAGGAATGTCAGATTATTGTCACGGGAAGCAACGCCAAAATGCTTTCCTCCGAGCTCTCGACCTATCTTGGAGGACGCTACATCGACATCCATATCCAGAGTCTTTCATACGATGAGTTCCTGACATTTCACAATCTTGAAGATACACCCGAAAGCCTCGAGCAATATCTGACTTTCGGCGGCTTACCGCATCTGTACCGACTGGGACTGGAAAACACCGACCTTGTGTGGGAGTATGTCCAGAACATTTACAACACTATAGTGCTGAAAGATGTAGTGCAACGCGAGGGTCTGAGAAACGTTACCATGTTTGAAAACATGATGTCGTTCATAAGCGATAACACCGGCCAACTGGTATCGGCCAACTCCATATCCAAATACCTGAAGTCACAACGGGTCGACCTCACTCCCTTATCCGCAATCAACTATCTCCGCTCGGCATCAAACGCGTATATCATCAATAAAATCCCCAGATACGACATTCATGGCAAGAAACTGCTTGAGACCAATGACAAATACTACTTCGAGGATCTCGGTCTGCGAAATCTGCTGGCCGGCAACAGTCGCATCAAGGATATTGAAAAAGTGATTGAAAACGCAGTGTACCTTCATCTCAAGAATCTCGGCTACAAGATTTCGGTCGGAACGCTGCCTAACGGCGAGATAGATTTTGTGGCCGAAAAGATGGGTAAGACCATCTATATCCAGGTTGCATACCTGTTATCGGACGAGACTACGATAGAACGCGAGTTCGGCAATCTGGCAAAGATCAAGGACAATCATCCGAAATACGTCGTGTCGCTCGATCCTGTGATGCATACCTCCGGCTATGAGGGAATAATCTATCTCCCGCTAAGGAGGTTTCTGCGCACATCGACGTTTTAGCCGGAACACTTAATAAACCTTAAAGCAGGGGGAGGATTGTTGATTTTTATCCAGAAAAGTGGTACTTTTGTCTAATTAACCGCGAGACCTCATCAGGCCCCGTGCATTTTGCCGTGGCGGCGACTGCCGCCTCTCTCTCCTGCGGCTCCCATATCCCTCTATCCCCTTCATCTCTCCCTCCAATCCTTCCACTCCCAAGATAATAAAAAAAAATGAACACCATAAATGACAAGCAAATGGCACTACCATCCCCTTACTTCGGCAGAGCAAGAATTGGAATCGACATTGGCTGAGCGTTTTGCCGGCGTCCCGCCGGTGAGTCAGCTCCTTGTGCAGCGTGGCATAACGACAGTGGAGGAAGCCGACCGCTTCTTCAATCCGTCGCTTGCCGACATGCACGATCCCTTTCTCATGCCCGACATGGACAAGGCTGTCGGGCGTCTCAACAAAGCAATGGGCAGGAAGGAGCGGATCATGATCTACGGCGACTACGATGTCGACGGCACCACAGCCGTGGCACTCGTGTATAAGTTCCTGCGACAGTTCTACTCCAACATCGAATATTACATCCCCACACGCTACGACGAAGGCTACGGAATCTCGCGATCGAGTATCGACTACGCCGCCGAGCAGGGGGTGAAACTGATCATTATCCTCGACTGCGGCATCAAGGCCAACGAGGAGATACGCTATGCCGCCTCACGCGGAATAGACTTCATTATCTGCGACCATCATGTGCCCGACAGGGAGCTCCCTCCCGCTGTGGCCATCCTCAACCCCAAGATGGAGGGGTCGACCTATCCGTGTCCACATCTCTCGGGCTGCGGAGTGGGCTTTAAATTCATGCAGGCTTTTGCACACAGCAACGGCATCCCGACCAACGATCTCGAGGGTATGCTCGATCTGGTGGCTGTGTCGATTGCGGCCGACATCGTGCCGATGGTCGACGAAAACCGCATCATGACCTATCACGGCCTGAAGCGGCTCAACTCCAATCCCAACATGGGGCTCCGGTCGATAATCCGCATCTGCGGCCTCACCGGCAAGGAGATCTCCATCTCCGACGTCATCTTCAAGATCGGTCCACGCATCAACGCTTCGGGCAGGATGCAGAGCGGACGCGAGGCGGTGGATCTCCTCGTGGCCCGCGACATGGCCGAGGCGGCGGAGAAGGGCCGTGCCATCGACCGCTACAACCAGGACCGCAAGGAGCTTGACAAGCGCATCACGGAAGAGGCCAACACCATCCTGTCGGCCCGCGGATCGGAAGCCGAGGCCGCCAAGAGCATAGTCATCTACAACAAGGACTGGCACCGGGGTATCATCGGCATTGTAGCGTCGCGCCTGACAGAGCTCTATTACAAGCCCGCCGTGGTGCTGACCCTATCCAACGGGCTGGCTACCGGCTCGTCGCGCTCGGTCCAGGGTTTTGACATCTACAAAGCTGTGGAGAGCTGCCGCGATCTGCTCGAGAATTTCGGCGGCCACACCTATGCCGTCGGCCTCTCGCTCAAGGAGGAGAACATCCCCGAGTTTACCCGCCGCTTTGAAGAATATGTTGCGGCCAACATACTCCCCTCGCAGCTCACTCCGCAGCTCGACATCGACGCCCCCCTCACCTTTGCCGACATCTCCAAGGAGTTTGTCGAACTGCTGAGGCGCTTCAATCCCTTCG
The DNA here is from genome assembly GCA_964461785.1 of uncultured Bacteroides sp. Classification (GTDB taxonomy): domain Bacteria; phylum Bacteroidota; class Bacteroidia; order Bacteroidales; family Muribaculaceae; genus Paramuribaculum. The sequence continues at coordinate 2,213 of CAYWWE010000076.1, read as the reverse complement.
GCCCGGGCAATCCCAAGCCGATTTTCTGCACCCGCAATGTCAAAGACTTCGGCACGAGCAAACTCGTCGGGCGCAATCTCGAACACATCAAGCTCGAGCTGGTCGACGACACTTCGGGCAAGGTGATGAGCGGGATAGCATTCAATGCCTCAGAGCATTTCGACCATATCCATGCCGGCAAGCCCTTTGACATCTGCTACACGATCGAGGATGCCCGCCGTCACACTCCCGGCGCTGATGTGCAGCTTCTGATCAAGGAGATACATCCCGTCGTCGACCGACCGGGGGCACCGACTGAGCGCTGACGATGGGTGGACCTGCTCCTGAAGATATCCTCAGCCGCTACTGGGGCTATCCGTCGTTCAGATCGCGTCAGCGCGAGATCATAGACAGTGTGCTCGACGGCCACGACACCCTCGGCCTCCTGCCCACCGGCGGAGGCAAGTCGGTCACCTTTCAGGTGCCAGCGATGATGCTGCCGGGTCTCACGGTTGTCATCACCCCCCTGATCTCGCTTATGAAAGATCAGGTAGATAATCTGCGTGTCCGCGGCATCAGGGCAGTCTATCTCTGCTCGTCGATGAGCCCTTCGGAATACAGGCTGGCACTCGGACGCCTCCATGCCGGCCACTGCAAGCTGCTCTATGTGTCGCCCGAGAAACTCCGCGGCGAGACATTTGCCGCCGAACTCGCCCGCCTCAAGGTGAGCCTGATAGTTGTAGACGAAGCCCACTGCATATCGCAGTGGGGCTACGACTTCAGGCCGTCGTATCTCGAGATCAGCCGTCTGCGCGAATCCTTTCCCGACGCTCCCGTCCTCGCCCTGACCGCATCGGCCACACCTGAAGTGGCCGAAGACATCCGCCGCCGGCTCGCCTTCAGGGAGGGTTCGAACACGTTTGCCGCCACATTTGCCCGACCCAACATATCATATATCATCCGACGGGCCGAGCATAAAGACGATATGCTCCTTCATATCCTCAGCTCCACCCGGGGATCGGCCATTGTCTATGTGCGCTCACGCAAGCGCACCCGCGAGCTCGCCGCCATCCTTACAGCCAACGGCATAAGCGCCGCCCACTATCATGCCGGACTCGACCCCCAGGACAAAAACGAGCGACAGGACCGCTGGAAGAGCGGAGAGATCCGCGTCATGGTTGCCACCAACGCCTTCGGCATGGGCATCGACAAGCCCGACGTAAGGGTCGTGATCCACTTCGACCTCCCGTCGTCGCTCGAAGAATATTATCAGGAAAGCGGCCGCGCAGGCCGCGACGGTCTGCCCTCTTTCGCGGTTGTCATCACCTCTCCGCGCGACACCGCCACCCTCGCCCGACGTCTCTCAGAGAGCTTCCCCGACAAGGAGGTGATCCGGCGCACCTACGAGCTGGCAGGCAACTTCCTGAGCGTGGCGGTAGGCAGCGGCACGGGGCGCCTCTTCGAGTTTAATTTCCCCCTTTTCTGCTCCACCTACGCCCTCAACCCCACCATAGCCCTCAACTCGCTCCGGCTGCTCACCCGCGCCGGATACCTCGACTATATCGACGAAACAACCACCCGCTCGCGCGCGATGGTCGTCATGGACAAGCACGAGCTCTATTCGCTGCAGCTGTCGGCCAACTCCGACGCCGTGCTTCAGGCCCTCCTGCGCGGCTACACAGGTCTGTTTGCCGACTACGTCTACATATCCGAAAGCGTCATGGCCCGCGCCGCCGGCCTCTCGGAGCAGGAGGTGTATGAGGCACTGCTCGACCTGCGTCGCCAGGGAGCGGTGAGCTATGTGCCGCGCACCACCACACCCTTTCTGATCTATACCACCTCACGCGAGCTCCCGCGTTATGTCTCGCTTCCACTCTCGGTCTACGAGCACCAGCGCGAGCGCATGGCCACCCGCATCGCCGCCATGCGCCGGTTTGTGTCTGACGACTCCCGCTGCCGCGTAGCCACCATGCTCGGTTATTTCGGCGAGACCGACGCCCCCGATTGCGGGAAATGCGACGTGTGCCGCAGCCGCCACGCCCTCCCGCCCGACTATGAGTCGATTGCAGCCGCAGTAGAGAAAGCCCTGTCAGCACCCGGCCCGCACACCCCCGCCTCAATAGCAGCAAGGATAGGATCGTCACCGCAGACCGTGGCCGAAGCACTGCGCATCCTTCTCGACCGCGGCACCGCCCGCCTCACCCCCCTCGGCCAGATCACCGCCCCCTGACCCC
>CAYWWE010000075.1:6359-11372 GCA_964461785.1 uncultured Bacteroides sp. | reverse complement strand
CATCGCGGAGCTGCTTGAGACGGAACTCCATGTTGTGGAAGTCGGGGATGCTCTCGGTGAGCTCGCCGTCGATATCCACGAGGCTTGCCTCAAACTGTCCGAAAGCACGTCCGCAGTCGCGCGAGCTCTCGGGAGTGACGGCCTCCTTGGTCACTGCATCGGGAATAAACACCATCACGCGCCAGTAAGCGTCGGCATCGGCGTCGTAATAGTATGTCTTGCCTGAGCCGTCGGTGAGAGGCACGAAAGTGAGCACCTTGCGGTCGATGTCGGTGGCACCCTCCTCCTCCAGCTTGCGGCGGATGTGGGATGTTACAGCCTGAATGTTTTTCTGAAGACCCTCCACATCGGTGAAGATGTGATGGTTGATGCGCTGGAGCACATAGTCGGGATCATCACCGGCGGTCTTGACCTTGTAGGTATCGTTGATAAGTCCGTTGCCGAGGGGCTTCACCTCCTCTACCGTGCCTTTGATGGCAAAGCGGCCGATGATGTCGTTGAGATTACTTGTCATGGTATATTTATGGGGTTAGAAATTTCAGAGATGATAAGTGAGGGTGCGGGCATAGTCGGCCTCAAGATCGGCCATGCCGCCCGACAGGCGCTGTCCGTTGCGCTCGAAGCGGGCGAATGATGCGGCGCGCTCGGGTTCGATGATGATAGCGCGCAGGAATGTCGAGTCGGCCGGGAGCAGGCGGTCGCCCTGTTCGTAGTCGGATCCGCGCCGTATGCTCTCGGCAGGGAAATAGCGCTTGAACACGCTGCGTCCGTCGTCGGCGAGATAATAGACGAACAGGCCGTCGGTGGGTCGGGCCGGGGTGAGGAAAGCAAGCTCTCCTCCCGAGATACGTCCCTGGGCGTCGAGACGCTGATAGTCGAGACGCAAGCCGTGGCCCGACTTGAAGATGGCTATCAGGTCGGCCTCGGCTTCATCTTCACGCATACGGAGGGTGAGGAGGCTCTCCTCGTCGATCCACAGCGGATCGGGACTCAGCCGGTAGGATCCGTCCTTGTCGGTGATGTAGAAGAACGACACCGGCTCGTGGAACGGTGTACCGTTGCAAGTGTCGTAATGACGGTTGTCGCGCCGGTTAGAGGTAGCTATCTGTGACGATGATTCGGCGACGGTGAGCTCTTCTTCAACGGGAGCCGGAACAGGAGCCGGAACAGGAGCGGCAGGTTCCGGACTGGCGCCGTGATCGGGAGCGGGGGCAGGAGCGGACACTACGGGCGCGGGCTCAGGCTCAACAACTACAGCAGGACGCTCGGCTACGCGGACCGGAGCCGGGACTATGTCGGCCGGCTCCTTATGGACTGAAAGCGAGGAGATCGACGGGATGGGAATATCACGCCGCATCTCAAGGAAACGGCTCTCCAACTCGGCAGGGACAAAGCGCGTCGATGTGCCGTGGCGCTGAAAATACTGCCCTTCGAGAGCCACCGGTATATGCGACGGACGCACATCGATGACATATACGCTCTTGCCGTCATATTCCTGCCAGGAGGTCTGGATGTATCGGAAACGGTCGACCATCTTGAGATACTTGTCCACGGCATTGAGCAGGTGGAGATCCATCTTGTCGGCCGACTTGAAAAATTCCATATCGGTTGCCACGCCGCGCACATAACCTTCGTCTGACACGCCGATATACAGGCGGCCACCCGAGGTGTTGAGGAATCCGGCAATGATCTGAAGGATCTCGCGGGTCTGGCGCCGGATGTCGCGCCGCATCGAGTTGCCGGCAGGATAGATGAGCGATGTCTTGAACTCTACGGTCTGGCTTTCGTGTCCGCCCTCGATCTGCTCGGGCAGCGTGTCGGGCACCAGATGGAGCTCATTGTAGATCTGCTCGCGGATGGCCGAACGCTCACGTCCCAGCTTGAATCCGTCGAGAGCGTTGTAGGCCAGGATGAGCCGTCCGAGTTTCTCGATCTGACCCGAAGGAGTGGTGCGGATCACGTCCCAAACCTTGTCGGTGCGCTCGGGGCGGTCGAGGGCGGCAAGCAGCTTTAGCTTCTGGGCCTCGAGCGACGAGGCCGATGACCCGATGATCATCGACGACAGAGAGTCGACACGGGCCAGATCGACGCGCCCGTTGGAGGCAAACTCGTCGAGCACCTCGATGATGGAGCAACGGCTTGCATAGTATTGCGACTGCTGCTCAAGATCGAGCAATTCGGCCAGCAGACCGGCGAAACAGAAGTAGTTGTAGGCCTTGACCATGTCGGTCTCCAGATCGGCCAGACGGGCAATGATGAGCATCAGCTCCTCTACTCTCGTCTCCGACAGAGGCTCGTCCATCTGACCGGCTGAGTCGGCCACCTCGTCTACGGTCTCGGCTGAAGGCAGAACCGTGCTGTGCCAGCCGGTATAGACCTGGGCGTCGGCATAGCTGTAGATCAGTGTTGCGAAAGCATCCTCGAAGGTAACCCTCTCGCCGGGGACATAATTGGATATGCAGGTGGCCATTATGTCGGCTCGCGCGCCCCAGCCCACGGAGTCGACACGGAGGGTTATGATGTCGCCGTTCTGCATATCGTCGGCAAACTCGGCTCCGTCCACCCAGGCCGTGTAGCCATGTTCGGTCAGGACGGTAAAGCGGTCGCAGTTATAGCCGCTGTCGCGTGTGGGCACAGCCGTCACCACGCCGTTGAGCTCCGTTCCGGGCTCCACATTGGCGTTGATATACCGGTTGAGCTCGTCGAGGATAGAAAAAGAGAGCGAGTCGTCGACCGACGAGCAGGCCATGACGCGGGCCCTTAGCTTATATGGGCGGTTCTTCTCGTCAAAGAATACTCTCAGCGGTATGGCACCGTTGCCGCGCGTAATGTTTGAGCGGTCGAGATAGCCCTTTCCACGAAATCCTTCCTCCACAACCCGGCAGGAGAAACGCTCGGCACCGGGCTCACCGGGCGAATATGGCTCCACAACGATATCGACAATGTCGCCCGGATCGGGCAGCATCCTCACTCGCTCCTTGCGCTCCGGCACCTCGATGGCCTTCTGTTTCTGCTTCGACTTTGACTTTTCTGACTGCTGGGAGGCCGAAGCCGCATCTTTCACACCCCTCAGGGCCTTACGCACATGGGCGAAGGTGTCGCGGAACTGGAGGATGGTCGACGGATGACGGCACTCCATCGGGAGAGGCTCATCGAGCCATATCTGGAGTCCGTGCCACAGATCGAGGCTCGCCGGGAGCACCTGATGCGATGCATCGTCGTCGGGGATGCGCAAGTCGATTGAGTCAGCGCTCACCGAGAGCAGTGCATTGGGCGCGGTAAAGGTATATTTGGAGCTGTCGAGGGGCTGGGTGTAGAGGAGCTTGCGGGCCAGGCGGCTGAGATCCTTGGTGTCGTCCCATGTAAACTCCTTGTCGGGGATATCGCCGGTCACGGCCACCTGAAACGACTTCTCGAGCATCTGAGGCTTGGAGCAGTTGCCCTTGAACGAGAAGTAGCGGTAGAGCCGCGAGCGGTTGACTACCAGCTCATCCGACGTGTCGGATGACGAAGATGGTGTCCGGCCTGCGGCGAGGATCTGCTGTATGGCGATGGCGGCAAGCATCTTGTCGAGGCGGCTCTCGGTGTCGTCGCCGTCGATGTCCGAAACATTGTCGAGAATCGTGTGACACGAGTCTATATAGAGCTGCAATTGCTCGACAAAAGCCGAACAGAAGGGCTCGGCGAGCCACGACGATACATTGCCCTTGTGGATGATGCTGATCAGCTCGGTCATCTTGGCGTCGATGCTGTCGGGATCGAGCGAGAAGACACACATCAGCGTCCTGAGCTTACTCTCAGGGCGATAGAGATAGCCCGAGGCCGATAGCTTGGCCATCATGTCGGAGATATACTCGCCCTGACGCCCGTCGGCCACGATGGAGAGGGCCGTGAGCATATCGTCGCAATGGCTCACGAGGCGGGCCAGCTCCTCGCGCAGGGCCAGACGCCGCTGTGCGGGAAAGGCTCCGAGCAGCACGCTGTCTTCGAGTATATATGCCGCCACCGAGCGGAGAGTCGACACCATGGTGGCTTCAGGGGTGTGCTCAGACGAGAAGATATAGTCGCGGCCGGCCCTGAGCGCCTCAAGCACCCACTCGGGATTGCGCTCCTTGAGCATCTGGCGTGCCTTGATCATCCTTGGCTCCTCGGTGATGGCCTCCATCAGTCCGCTGAAAGCCTCCTCCCCGGCATGGTCGGCCAGTTCGGCGGGCTTGACAAGCACCATGGGGGGCTCGCCGTGGCGGTCAAGGACCTCCTCGATGTGCAGATTGAGATTGATGCCCTGGATCCTGCCCACCCGGCAGCGCACACGGTCGCCGTGAGAGAGCTTGAGTCCACGCTTGGCTGGAAGTAAAACCCAATACCCGACCCCCTCCTGCGTCACCCTGTAGTGGGGCATGGCGGTCATGGTCATGTCGGCCTCGACTATGAATTCGTATGACTCACCGGGTTTATAGCGGGCGGCGAAGATGGGAGCCATATCCTGTTTCAGATAAACATTATTGACATCGGCCCGGTCAACGATGCAGCTCAGCCTGTCGGGGGTCTTGTCATAACGTTGAAAATCAAATTTCTTAACTTTTACATTCCTACCGAAACAATTTAGAGTGTAATAGCCATAGGAATCGCCCACCACTTCAAGCGTGAGCCTTTGGCCTTTGGTTAGATTCATAGGTGTAACTAATTATAAATAAAATAGATATATTCTACCAATAACCGTCAGTCACAGGTCAGGTCACCAACGGTCAAGCAAATATAATAAAAATTTGCGGTTTTTCGGCCACGATGCAGCTGCAAGAACAGGCAAAGGGGCTGCAGACAAGCGACGATTTGTAGGGCAAGTCCCCTCTGACGGGGTCTAACTTTGCAGCACAAACCAACACACACACTATGAACCAGACAGACACCACCCTAACCGACATCCAGACGGCCGCCATCTACGGAGGCTCAGCAGAGAGCACAGCAACCTCAGAGAATCAAGAGACCTCTGAGAATTCGGAGGGCTCCGAG
>CAYWWE010000075.1:0-6259 GCA_964461785.1 uncultured Bacteroides sp. | reverse complement strand
GAGGGCTCCGAGTCCTCCGAAAGCTCCCGAAGCCTCACTGAGCTCCTTGCCGAGGCGGAGCAACGCGGCTATCTCCGTGGCCGCAACGAGGCAGCCGAAGAGATGATGAACCGCCCCACGATGTGGCAGCCCCTTGAAGCGCAGTCGGCCGGACATCGCATCGCAGCCGCTGCTGACAGCTTTCTCTCCGGCCTCCGCCCCGGAGTATGGGATTAAATCTCACAATCCGACATTCAAACTTCAACATTCAACATCCCCAAATCTCAACATCACAACATCACTATGGAAACAAAAGTAGTAGACGGTGCCGCAAATGTCGGCAAACACATCGTTGACGGCCCCCTGACCGCCTCCATCGCAGCCACCAACTCACCCGGCCTCATGCTCAACGAAATCGAGCAGCGTGTGGTGCGCGTGCGCCCCATGTCGACCCCGGTCGATCAGATCTCGCGCATGATAGGCAGCCGCAAGGCCTCGGCCATGGTAGTGGACTATTACAGTGTCGACACCAAACCCACCGAAGCCAAAGTGGTGAGCTTCACGCCTCTCACGGGCTCGGCCGCCTCCTACGACGGCAAACCCTGCTTCCGACTGGTCACTACCGACGATGCCATCTTCGCCCCAACCGAGACCATCCTCGTTCCCGACATAGCGGGCGCGCATGACCAGGGCGAGACCATCCAGAACCGTGTGGCCCTCGTGCTCTATGTCGAAAGCCGCGCCGCCGAGGGAGGATTCAACGTCGTTGCCATCAACCCGGGCATCGACGACGACGGCGAACTCAACGTGGATCTCGACAAAAACACACGCCTGATCCGCATGGGCCGCGCTGCCGCCGAGCTCGACATGCAGACCGACCAGTTTGAGTCGCTCCCCGTCAAGGGTTCCAACAACTGCCAGATTTTCAAGGCACAGGTTGAACAGAGCACGGTGATGAGTCTCAGCCGCAAGGAGGTGGGCTGGAGCTTCTCTGATCAGGAAGAGGTTGCGGTGATGGATCTCCGTATGGGCATGGAGCGCAACTTCATCTTCGGCACGAAGACTCGCCTCACCAACCGGCGCACCGGCGACGAAACCCTCCTCACCGAAGGAATCTGGACCCAGGCCCGCGGATCCATCATCCTCTCCGACTCCGAGCTGACCCACGCGGGGCTCGTCTCGATGATGCGCCAGGCCTTCACGGGCAACGCTGCCGGCTCTACCCGCAAGATCCTTTTCGCCGGATCAGGCCTGATCGAGAAGATCAACCGCCTGGAGCCTTACCGCACCGTCGGGGCATCGGACAAGACCACCCGCTGGGGCATCGATTTCAGCGAGATCGGATCGAAATTCGGCACCCTCTATGTGGTTCACAGCGAGGTGTTCGACACCTGCAATCACGCCGACGACGGCCTGATCATCGACCCCGAATATATCACCAAATACACCTTCATGCCCATGAGCGTGGAGAGTCTCGATCTGCGCGGTTCGGGCGTAAGGAATGTCAGCGCCACCGTGATCACCGAGGCATCGTGCCTTGTGCTCCGCCATCCCATGACCCATCTCCGCGTGATAGGCTGATCTATGATAACCCTCTTTTCCCGCGCTGAGCTGCTCGACGAGTGGCTCACGCGCCGGGGCTATCAGCCTCTGCGGGCCGACAGCTCCGTCGACATTTCCACCGGCACCGATATCAGGTCGCTGCTGGGCCGTGAGCTCGACGACTGGATCAGATATGTCTATGCCACGGCCTCCCCCGCCCTACTGCCCACCGTCGACGGAGCCCCGGCAGCCCGGCTCACATTTACCGATGCTCCGGAGATGGCCGCGCGCCTCGTGGTGCCGGAGGGAGCGGGCCGTCTCCTTGCCGTGCGGCTCTCATGCTGGGAGCGGCCTGTAGCCCCGGTGCCCTGCGGCTCGGCGCCCGATCTGGCGGCGTCCAATCCGTTCATGCAGCCCGACGGCTCAGTCCCTCTGGCTGTGACCGACCCTGACGGCACAATCGTAGTGCGTCCCGCCCGGGCGGGCGCCACAGTAGAGCGGTTGCTCTACATCCCCTCGCCGCCCGAAGGGGACGAGCCAGTGGCCCTCGACCCCCTCCTTCTCGCCACCATGGGCGGCTATGATCCTCAGCTCCATCACCCTAACCAATCCTAACACACAGCAATATGCCATTTAATTCTGCCTGCCGCGCCTATGCGGCTATGTCGGATCTGCGGCAAAGGCGCACCCGGCAGATCGACTATACATTCGGGCGCCAGTGGGGCGATCATGTCAATTACGACGGACGCACCATCACGGAAGCCGAGTCGACTGAAAAGGCCGGCATGAAACCCCTTGCCAACAACCTTATCCGCCAGATGGTCAAGACCGTAGTAGGGCGGTTCCGTTACCGGCTCGAACAACAGGCGGCCACCGGCAAGCCCGATCCACTGAGCGACGTGAGGAGCAACAATATGCTCGACGAACTCGACTGCCGGATGCTGGAGGAATTTCTCATATCGGGATGTGCCATCCAGCGCATCGTCAACGAACGCCGTCCGGCCGGAAGCGGCACATGGGTCGACAATGTCGATCCGTCGCGATTCTTTGTCAACCGCTTCAGCGATCCGCGCGGCTGCGACATCGAACTGATCGGAATGATCCACGACATGAGCCTGCGCGAGCTGCTGGGCCGTTTTGCTCCCGAAGGGGGCAAGCGGGCCGATGATCTCCGCCTTGCCCTCGGCCCCGGCCACGACTCTCTGACCGGCGCGCCGACCCTATTCGGCCTCCCGCCGGCAGGACGCTACCGTGTGGTCGAAGTGTGGACGCTCGACGCCCACACCGCCACCCGCTGCCACGACACGGCAACAGGCCGCTACACCGAGCTTCGCGACGGTAGCACGCCAGACGGCCCGCAGATCGCCACCCGTCAGGACACCCTGCTTGAATGGCACTGCCGGTGGTTTCTGCCCGACGGCACCCTGCTCACCTCCTATCGCTCTCCATGGCGCCATGGATCCCACCCCTTTGCTCTGAAGCTCTATCCGCTCACTGCGGGCGAGATCCATTCGCTCGTGGCCGATGTCATTGACCAGCAGCATTATGTCAACAGGCTCATCACCCTGATCGACCATGTGATAGGCACCTCGGCAAAGGGCGCCCTGCTGTTTCCGTGCGATCAGGAGGCGCCGGGCCACAGTCTGACCGAAATAGCGGAGCAGTGGGCGAGGCCCGACGGCGTGATCGTCTACAAGCCCTCCCTTACGGGCGAGACACCACGACAGTTGGTAAATACCAGCGAACCGTCGTCGGCCTACCACCTGCTCGACCTTGAGCTCAAACTGATGCAGCAGATCAGCGGCGTGAACGACGCCCTCGCAGGCCGTGCCACTACAGATAATTCCCGCTCGGCAGCACTATTTGAGGCACAGATGAATGCCTCGGGCATAGCGCTCCTCGACACCTTTGCCGCCTTCGACTCTTTCCGCGAGATGCGCGACCGCAAAATGGCTTCGCTCGCCGGGATAGCCCGCAATAACATTTATTAACATCTCAAATGTTGTAATACACCAATCTTTGTTGTAATTTTGCCAACACAACAGAAAAGCAACATTGACTATGAAAGACCACATCACACACCCCCGCAACACCATCTCCACTCCACTCATCGCATCGAGCGATCCGACCCGCTTCGCGGCCGAGAGGCGTCGCGATTTCGTAAGGCTCTGCCGCCTTATCTTCCGCCATTCGTCCGCGCCCATGACTCAAAGGGAGATCGTGGCAGCGGCTCTGGCTCATGAGGCACCCGGCTACTACGTTGACTTTGCCTACGCCCTCAACGTTGTAAACAAGGTCATGGATATGCCCCGCAACATCCTGTCGCGCTACAGCAGAGGCAAATGGCTCGAGATCGTCGACCGCTGCCGCGAGGAGATGGCGAGCGGCCGGGCCAGAGATCTGCCGGTGGCGCTGGCTCTCGTCCTTTCGTCGGGCCGGGCGTCGGGATTCTTCCTCTCACCCTCCACTGCCCTGCGCATACTCCAGCGGGCAAACAACAACAAAATCTGAAAATCTTATCCTATGACATTCACACTTTCCATCCAGGCCATGCTCCGGCAGCTCTATGCACGCGGAGCAATGGCGTGGGCCGGGCGTCCCGAACCCCGGCCCGACATCCTCAGGCCGGCCCACGAACCGGCGCTGCGCGAGCTGCTCAGAGGGTCGTTTGCCCGCCTGTGTCTCGACCTGCTTCCCGTGGTGCTGTCAACCAACCTCGACGAAGTCGATCCGGCAGTTGATCAGCTGTTTGTCGTCGAGCTCGATCTGCCACCCGGCATCGAGCCCTCGGCGCTGCGGGCAGCCATGGAGCAGGCCATCGCCCTCCGGGCCCTTACCGGCGCCCTCACCGACATTGGCGCCGACGAAGCCGCCGAAATCTCACGCGAAGCCACCGGAGCCATTGCCAGCGTCATATCCATAGCCTCACTCCGCTCCGCCACCGGGCTGCATCTCACCCCCTCGTGGCTCTGAACGCCGCCACCCTTCTCCGTCCCTCTCCCATAATAAACGAAAAAACCGATTCCGGCCCTACGTCTGCAATCTTGCGTAGGGCCGGAATCAGTCAGTTCTGTGACAAGCCGGACGGCGGAGGCAATCAGTCTTCGGCTACCGAAAAGAGGTCGGCCTCGTCGTCGGTAAATTCGTCGTCGATGTCGAGCTCCTCGTCGTCGAGATTCAGCTCGTCATCTTCCTCCTTTTCAGGCTGTTCAGGTTCCTTGTCGGAGCTCTTGTCAGAGCCCTTGTCCGAGCCCTTCTTGCCCTTCTTGGGTTTGAGCTTCGTCTCGGGATTTTTCAGGGCGGCCATGATCTTATCCTCAAGCTCCTTTGCGAGCTCAGGGTTATCGTCGATCACCTGCTTGGCTGCGTCGCGGCCCTGGGCGAGCTTGGAGTCGCCATAGCTGAACCACGATCCGCTCTTCTTGATGATGTCGAGCTCCACACCGAGATCGATGATCTCGCTCGAGCGCGAGATGCCCTGGCCAAACATGATGTCGAACTCGGCGCGCTGGAATGGAGGTGCCACCTTATTCTTGACCACCTTCACCTTGGCATGACGGCCTATCATCACCTCATCCTTATCCTTGATGGCCGACGACGGACGGATGTCGATGCGCACCGACGAATAAAACTTCAGGGCGTTGCCACCGGTAGTGGTCTCTGACGGGCCAAACATATTGCCGCCGATCTTCTCTCGGAGCTGGTTGATGAACACGCAGCAGGTGTTGGTGCGGCTGATGACACCGGTGAGCTTACGCATGGCCTGCGACATGAGGCGGGCCTGAAGGCCGACCTTGCTGTCGCCCATCACCCCCTCGAGCTCGTTTTTGGGAGTGAGCGCGGCCACTGAGTCGATCACCAGAATATCGATGGCGCTCGAGCGGATGAGCTGCTCGGCAATCTCGAGGGCCTGCTCGCCGTTGTCGGGCTGCGAGATAAAGAGATTGTTGACGTCGACCCCGAGCTTCTCAGCATAGAAACGGTCAAAAGCGTGCTCGGCATCTATGATGGCCGCTATGCCGCCGAGCTTCTGAGCCTCGGCTATGGCATGGATGGCCAGAGTGGTCTTACCCGACGATTCCGGGCCGAAGATCTCCACTATCCTGCCACGGGGAAAGCCGCCCACACCGAGAGCGTGGTTGAGGCTGATCGACCCGGTGGGGATCACTTCTACATCGACTATCGACTCATCGCCGAGCTTCATGATGGCTCCCTTGCCGTAGCTCTTCTCGATCTTGCCCAGAGCCTGCCCGAGAGCTTCGAGCTTGGCCATGCGAGGATCGGTGATCTCTTTTTTTGAGGCGGCCGATGATTTCTTCTTGGTTTCCTTTGCTGTTGCCATATATATGATGGAGTTGTTGTTATTATCTGATTTACGCTGCAAAGATAGCACAATCTAAGGGCATTTCTATTGCCCCGCAGCGTTAATCTAAGTTAATATCCGAAAGGCCGCTTTCTATTATTTCTCTTATACACTGACTCTTAGACCTCACATCGTCTATTGACCACACAATTTCTCCCCCAGCAATGAAACCTTTCCTGTTGCCACGCGTTTATAAGGTACATAGCAGAAATACTTTTTCCATTGCAAGAAATGTGATAATGATTGGTTTATTATCTAAGCGAGGAGACGTTGTGAAACATCTCCTCGTTTAGTTTTTATGCAATTGATCTGTTGTCCGGACGCCCCGGCGGCTCACTCGAGCTCGATCGGGTTGAAAAACAGGCGGCGGAACTC
>CAYWWE010000074.1:7158-11376 GCA_964461785.1 uncultured Bacteroides sp. | reverse complement strand
ACCATGGGCGAGAAATATCTCGGCACACCCTTCGACATCCACGGAGGCGGAATGGATCTCAAGTTTCCCCACCACGAGTGCGAGATAGCGCAGAGCGTGGCCCACAACGGCCATGACAGCGTCCACTACTGGATGCACAACAACATGATCACCATCGGAGGGCAGAAGATGGGCAAGAGTCTCGGCAACTTCATCACCCTCGATGAGTTCTTTACCGGAAGCCATCCCCTGCTCACCCAGCCCTATCCGCCCATGGTGATCCGCTTCTTCATCCTCCAGGCCCACTACCGCGGCACGGTCGATTTCTCCAACGAAGCCCTTCAGGCCGCGGAGAAAGCCCTCGGACGCATGCTCGACGGCTACCGTAGGCTTCAGACCCTCACCCCGTCGGCCGATCCCGACCCATCGCTGCCTGACGCAATCAAGGCGCTTGAAACCCGCTGCTACGAGGCAATGGACGATGACTTCAACACCCCCGTAGTGATCGCCGCCCTGTTTGAGGCATGCAGCATCGTCAACAACATCAACGACGGCCGCACCAAGGCATCACAGGCCGATATCGATGCGCTCAAAAAGCTCTTCAACACCTTCCTGGTGGATATTCTCGGCATCGTGGTCGACACCAACGGCGCAGAAAACACTTCGATGAAGCCATTCGAAGACGCCGTAGACCTGCTCCTGGAGATGCGCTCCAAGGCCAAAGCCAACAAAGACTGGGCCACGAGCGACCTCATCCGCGACCGTCTCGCCGCAATAGGCTTCGACGTGAAAGACACCAAAAACGGCTTCGAGTGGAGCCTCAAAAAATAAGGATGCGCACTGAATCTGAACTCGAGGGGGTGACGTCGCTCGGCCAAAGCGGCACCACCTACCCCACCGACTATGCCCCGGAGGTGCTTGAGACTTTTGTCAACAAGCATCCCGACAACGACTATCTCGTGACATTCAACTGTCCGGAATTCACATCATTGTGCCCCAAGACCGGTCAGCCCGACTTTGCCCGCATAGTGATCAACTATATCCCCCGCGAGCGGATGGTCGAGAGCAAGAGCCTCAAGCTCTATCTCTTCAGCTTCCGCAACCACGGCGACTTCCATGAGGACTGCGTCAACATCATAATGAAAGACCTCATTGCCCTCATGGATCCGCGCTACATCGAAGTGAAGGGTATCTTCACCCCCCGCGGCGGCATATCCATCTATCCTTTTGCCAACTATGGCGACGCCGAGCATCAGGATCTGGTGCGCGCCCGGTTGCTCGCATCTTTTTCTGAGGCCGTAAATGTCTGACTCAACGACAACAAAAGACACGCTGCTGGTGCTCTCGGGAGGGATGGACTCCACCACCCTGCTCTATGACTACCGCGACCGCATTGCGCTCGCCGTGACATTTGACTACGGATCCAACCACAACGCCCGCGAGGCCGACTGCGCTCGCCGCTCGTGCGAGCTACTCGGCATAGAGTGGCTCTGCATCCCATTGGGCTTCATGGGCCAATACTTCAGGAGCGCTCTGCTCGACGGCGCCGACGCCATACCCGACGGCGAATACGCACCCGAAAATCTATCGGCCACGGTGGTGCCGTTTCGCAACGGAATCATGCTGTCTGTTGCCGCCGGACTGGCCGAGAGCCGAGGCCTGAGCCGCGTGATGATGGCCAACCATGCGGGCGACCATGTGATCTATCCCGACTGCCGCCCCGAATTTGTCGAGGCCATGAACGCCGCCATCGTCACCGGAAGCGGCGGAAAGGTTGAGCTCATCGCGCCCTACACTCATCTGACTAAAAACGAGATAGCCCGCCGGGGCGCGGCTCTGGGCGTGGATTATTCACTCACATATTCATGCTACCGGGGCGGCGAGCGCCACTGCGGCCGCTGCGCCACCTGCCGCGAACGCGCCGCAGCCATGAGGGCCGCAGGTCTCGTGCCCGACTGCCTGCCGCCGGAGCAGTAAAAACCCCACCGTTCAGATCATGAAACTGGTAATTCAGCGCGTGACCGAGGCATCGGTCACGATCGACGGCGAGGAGCGCGCCCGCATCGGGCGCGGCCTACTGGTGCTTTGCGGTGTCGCCACGGGCGACACACCCGCTCAGGCGCTCAAGCTCGCTGCAAAGACGGCTGCAATGCGCATATTTCCGGATGAGAATGGAGTGATGAACCGATCGGTGATGGATATTGGCGGCGAGATACTTGTCGTTAGCCAGTTCACTCTGCTTGCCGACGCACGCAAGGGCAACCGCCCGAGCTATGTCCATGCCGCCGGCCATGAGCTTGCCACCACACTCTATGAGCTCTATGTTGCTGAGCTCCAACGCATCACCGGGAGGGAGATCCCGACAGGAGTGTTCGGAGCCGACATGAAGGTTGCTCTTGTCAACGACGGCCCCGTGACGATCATCCTCGAAATCTGAAATTTTTTTGGCTTTCCGGTGTAATGAATCGGCCACTAAATACGTCTATAGTATATATAGACCATTTCTAAAGCCAATAACTGATGAAACCGATCATTATTCTCGCGGCGGCCCTTGCCCTGATGTCGAGTCAGGTGTACGCCCGCCATATCGACGTGGCACTCCCCCACCCCGGCGCTCTCAGCTCAATCCTTAACGCGACCGAGACCGACGACATTACCTCCCTCACCATAACCGGCACGATGAACAGCGCCGACGAGAAAGCCATCGCAACGATACCCAACCTGCGCGAGCTCACTCTCCCGGGCATGACCGTGGCGCTGTCGCCCAGCCGGCTCAAGCTCGACTCCCTGCGCACGATCACCTACGCCGGCCCGGTCGATATCGTCGGCGCCCGCAGCTTCACCGCTTGTCCGAATCTCGAAACCGTCACCTTCGGCTCACTCATAGGCCACATCGACGGATATATGTTTTTTGACTGCCCGAAGCTCAAGAGCGTGACGTTCAGCGGCCCCCTTATGGACACGGGCGGCGAACTATTTATGAGCGGATGCCCCGAAGTGGAGACAGTCAACGTGGGCGGCCTGTGGATCTTCAACGGTCTCGGCAAAAACGAAAACTGTCCGAAATTCAAAGGCTACAATGTGACCGGTACAGTGATAGAAAGCGGCTGTCCCGACTGGATCGCTGCCAACGGCGACAGTCTTACGGATGCCGACCTTAAGCGCCTCACCCCTGAGATCGAGATGCTGATCGACTGGATAACCCGCAACTGCGATCCTGAAACGGCGCCGGCGGAACAGAAATGGCTGCTGTCGCATGTCTTCACGCTCACGCAGGAGAAGACTCTCTTAGACCTCATAGCACGGGCCGGACTCACGGAGAAGACCAAGGTCTGGGAGGAGGTGTCGCCCGAAATAAAGCAGCTTGCCCGCGAGATGAACATGTCGAAGCTCGATCTGCTCAAGGAGTCGAAACCCCTCAAGGCCGGAGAGGACGTCGCCTTTATCTATGCTCCCGCCACCGACTCGATCCTTGCCTCGACACGCGAGCGCTATAATCTCGACAGCGTGGCCGGCAACGGCAGCCAGACCGAGCGCATCAAGAATCTGCTTCACTTCGTGCATGAGCTCGTTCCGCACGACGGCTCGTCGATGTGGCCCGACACCCTGCTCAATGTCCCGGCCATCCACGAAGTGTGTGTGCGCGACAATCGCGGCGTCAACTGCCGCATCATGGCCATGATGCTCACCGAGGTGCTTCTCGCCGAGGGTATTCCGGCGCGCTACATCACCTGCCTGCCCAAGCTCTATAATTTCGATAGCGACTGCCATGTGATCAACATAGCATGGGACAGTGATCTCGGCAAATGGATCTGGGTCGATCCTACTTTCGACACCTGGGTAGAGGACGAAAACGGCACCCTTCTGCACCCGGGCGAGGCACGCGAAGCTCTGATTGCCGGCCGCGAGCTCCGCATCAACCCCGAAGCCAACTGGAACCACAGATCGCAGCAGACCGTTGAGAATTATCTCGGCTACTATATGGCCAAGAATCTGTATATCCTCCACAGCAACACCCTCAACCAAAGCGAACCGGAGGGACGGAAGCGCAACAAAGACTCGAAGCGCGGATCTTATGTGATGCTGATACCCGAGGGGATGACCTACGGAAACGCCAAAGTGGCCAGCGAAGCCTCATTCTGGGCCGCCCCCACCACCGACTGACCGACGCCGCAGAGTCGAGTAAGTGCGTCCGTTTGTCGGGTGACCCGCGCTGCGGGTCAGGGACAGAGTTATGGC
>CAYWWE010000074.1:0-7058 GCA_964461785.1 uncultured Bacteroides sp. | reverse complement strand
TCGACGCGTCACCGGATGCTCATTGCTGCGCCGACACAAAATATATTTTGGTATAAGGCGGGAATATAGTAACTTTGTGAGCCAGCCTCAAGGCAGGATATCGAACATACCTCACATATCAGCTATAATCATGCTCAGCAACAAACTCCAAGAAGCAGTAAACGCACAGATCAATGCCGAACTCTGGTCGGCCTACCTATATCTCTCCATGAGCCTCGATGCCGAAGCCAAAGGTCTCAAAGGCGTAGCCAACTGGTTTTTCATCCAGTTTCGCGAAGAGCAGGATCATGCCCGCATCTTCATGAACTTCCTCAACTCGCGCGACTGCAAGGTTGAGCTACAGCCCATAGCCGAAGTGCCCACAACGTGGAATTCGGCCCTGGACATGTTCAAGGACACTCTGGCCCACGAGCAGAAGGTCACCGCCCTGATCCAGAATCTCGCCGCCATTGCCCACGACGATGCCGACTTCGCCTCGCAAAACAGCCTCGTATGGTTCATCAACGAGCAGGTGGAGGAAGAAGAGACCGCCCGCGAGATGATCTCGGCCTTCGATGCTGTGGAAGGCAACAAATTCGGCCTCTACATGCTCGACAAGGAGCTTGCGGCCCGGACATATACAACTCCCGCCCCTCTGGCCTCCAAAGCCTGAAACGGGCGCCCAGGAGAGCAAAAATAAGCAAGGTGCAGGAGAGGGTAACCGCATTGGATCCGATACCCTCCCCTGCCCTCTTTTGTCCGGCTGCCTGCCAGCGAGGATATAATGACAACGATGGCAAAATTCAGAATTACCAAACTCCACTGGCGCCTGTTCCTGCCCCTGACAGGTCTGCTCTGGCTCATCATAGGCATCACGATCTTCCACTTCGTTTCGCACGAGAAGCAGCGGCAGAGGGAAAATCTCGAAAACCGTCTGCTCAACGTCAACACCACGGTGATCGACGCATACGAAAGAGGCGGACAGCTGCAGGAGACGGTCAATTTCATCCGCCTCTTTATCGACAAGACCACTCTCGCACCGCTGCGCATCACGGTCTATGACAGCAATGGCGGAATGGTGGCCGACAACCCGTCGGCCACACTGCCCGTATTTACCGACTCCGGTGAGCTGAACACTGAATTTGAGCATCTTGTCAACGACCACGGTTCGTCGTCGGTCCAGGACATGACGGTAGACAACGAGCGCATCATGATATGCTCCAAGAAGAGCCTGGACGGACACATATACTCTTTTGCGGCGCTCCCATACGAGGGTGAGGTGACGGCCTTCCTCGGCATAGATCCGATGGTGTGGATCGTGGTGATCCTCCTCGGAGTGATCCTGACAGTGCTGACCTATTTCGGCGTGAGGGCCGTGTGCCGCAATGTCTATGCCCTGAGGGATTTTGCCGAAGCGGTGTCGTCTGACAGGATCCCTGACGACCTCGAGAAATGGCACTTCTCCAAAGACGAGCTCGGCGAGGTGTCGCGCCATCTGCTGACCCTCTATCGCGAGCGCATCCACGCCCAGCAGGAAAAGATCCTCCACGAGCGCCAGATAGGCATGAATGTGAGCCACGAGCTCAAGACACCTGTAGGCATAATCAAGGGATATCTCGATACGGTGCTGTCATCAGAAGATATGCCTCCCGAGCTCCAGCACAAATTTCTTGTGCGCGCACAGCAGAACACCGACCGGCTCACAACGCTCCTCAACGACCTCTCGATGGTGATGCGCCTGCAGAATCAGGGCGAAATGAGCGATCTGACCACTATCGAGCTACACAAATTCGTGTCGCAACTGGCCGAAGACATACGCCATGGGAACATAACCGGAGAGATGACCTTTGACTACAGTATCCCCGACAATTGCCGCATACGAGGCCACGAATCGCTGCTCACCAATGCTCTGCTCAATCTGATCTACAACGCGGCGCGCCACTCGGAGGGCACACGGATGTCGCTGCGATGGCTGGGCGAGGAAGGCGGCTTCCATCTGTTTTCGTTTTCCGACAACGGCATAGGGGTAGACGAGGAGCACCACGACCGCCTGTTTGACCTCTTTTACCGCGTCGACAAGGGGCGGGCACGCAAGAACGGCGGCTCCGGCCTTGGCCTCCCGCTCGTGCGCCGCATAATCAACGCAATGGGCGGGTCAATCACAGTAGGCAACAGCAGCGAGGGGGGTCTCGAATTTATCTTCACCCTCCCGGCAGCCTGATCCTGAGCCCGCATCAGTCGGGCAGAATAGACGAATAGGCAGCCGGATCGGTGATGATGCGCAGGGCCTCGATATAGACGGGATCGAGGGTGTTTGAGACTCTGTAGTAGGCACTCTGATTAAAGAGGTCGCGGGCAATGAGCGCCTTGATGATGGAGCGCATGTAGCTGCCCGAGATGGCGAGGGAGTCATCGGCCGGTTCAACCTTCTCCTTGACGCCAAGCGCCACGAGATCGTCCATCATGGGATCCGTTACCTCAAAGCCACTGATGAAGCTCTCGACCGTGGGATACTGCTTCTGGAGCTCTTTCCGGTGGGTGTCGATATAGCTCTGGGAGTAGCGGTTGAGTACACCGCGGGCCACCATGTCGCGGTAGTAGGGGGTGTAGAAAGTAGTGTCGAGGGGCACGAAGCGGTCGGGCATGATGCCTCCGCCGCCATAAACCGGGCGCTCAAGGCGCAGGGTGTGATAGAGCAGCGAGTCGGAGAAATGGATCGAGTCGGCACTCATCAGCTCGCCTGAGTTAAAGCGGTCGATCAGGTCGCGGGCATAGTCGTCGTTCACGTCGTCGCGCTTATAGGGCTTCTGGATCGAGCGTCCGGAGGGGGTATAGTAGTGGGCGGTGGTAAGGCGCACCATAGAGCCGTCGGGGAGGGGGAAAGGACGCTGCACGAGCCCTTTGCCGAAAGTGCGGCGGCCAACGATTACGGCGCGGTCATTGTCCTGGAGCGCTCCCGAGAGGATCTCGGAGGCCGAGGCGCTGTATTGGTTGACCATGATCACAAGGCGGTTGCCGGTGAGCTGGCCGGCCACGCGGTTGTCAAATGTCATCGGCTCCTGACGCATTCCGCGTGTCGACACTATCGGCGCACCCTCGGGCAGGAACAGGCTCGAGAGCTCGATGGCGGCGTTGAGAAATCCTCCGCCGTTGTCCTCGAGGTCAACGATAAGATCACGCATACCGTGGTGCTGACGGAGATCGTTGAGGGCGTCGACAACCTCCTGCATCGTGGTCTCGGCAAAGCGGCTTATCCGGATATATCCCACGCCGGGAGCAGCCATGTAGGCCGCATCGACCGAGTTGATGGGTATGTCGTCGCGGGTGATGAGGAAGTCGATCAGCTGGGGCTCGCCGCCACGCTTCACCTTCACATCCACCTGAGTGCCCTTGGGACCGCGGAGCATACGGATCACGTCGGCATTGGCCTTCTTGACACCTGCTATGAGGGTGTCGTTGACCATCAGGATCCGGTCGCCTGGCAGGATGCCGACCCGCTCGGAGGGGCCGCCGGCCACGGTGGCAATGACATAGAGGGTGTCGGTGAGCATGTTGAACTGTATGCCGATGCCCGAGAAGTTACCTTCGAGAGGCTCGGTGAGCGCCTTGGTGGCTTCGGCATCGGAATACTGCGAGTGGGGATCGAGAGTCTTGAGCATGGCGCGGATACCCTCCTCGACCATGTGGTCGGTGTCGAGGGTGTCGGCATAGAAGCGCTCGATGATCTGCTCAACGATGCGTATCTTCTGTTCGGGGGTAAACTCCCGTGTGTTGTTTTCGCGTGCGGCAGCCGGCATGACAAAGGCTGCGCAGAGGAGGAGAGATAGCAGGATGTGTTTCATTATAGATGTTGGTGTAATATTCAAATTGATATCAGGGTAGGAAGATCGAGGCGTCGTGGCCGTAGCTGCGTAGCTCGCGGACAACGCTCGAGCTGCAGGCCGAAAGCTCGGGCAACGTGGGGAGGATGACGGTCTCCAGACCGGATATGGCGCGGTTTACATCGGCCAGCCGTGTCTCGGCGTCGAACTCAGCGCCCGAGCGGGCTCCGCGCAGCAGCCACCGCGCGCCGTTGCGGCGGGCGAAGTCGACCGTCAGCTCGCCGCTGTAGACGGCCACCGAGCAGCGCGAGGCAAGCTCGGGATCCAGCGTGGCCACGGCCCGCTCTATAGCCCCCACACGCGCCTGAAGCGCTTCAGGCGCGGGAGCCTTGGCTGCATTGACCCCCACGGCTATGATGAGCCGGTCGAAAAGGGCGGCTCCTCGGGCGGCTATCGAGAGATGGCCCCGCGTGAAGGGATCAAACGATCCGGCAAAGACAGCCGTGTGGCGGGATGTGTTGTCAGGAGATCTGTGAGTCATCTTCCACAACAAGATTTTCGATAATGAAATTCTGACGCTCCACAGTGTTCTTGCCCATGTAGAAGCGGAGCATCTCGCCCACGCCGTCTTCCTTGTGCAGACTGACGCGGTCAAGGCGTATGTCGGGCCCGATAAATCCGCGGAACTCCTCGGGCGAGATTTCGCCGAGACCCTTGAAGCGGGTTATCTCGGCCTTGTCGCCGAGCTTCCTGATGGCGGCGATGCGCTCCTCGTCGGAGTAGCAGTAATAGGTCTCATCGGCAGCCGCAGAAGATCCCTTCTTTCCGCCGCGGCGGGTGATGGTCTTGTTGCGGACGCGGAAGAGGGGAGTCTGGAGGATGTAGATATGGCCCTTCTTGACAATCTCGGGAAAGAACTGCAGGAAGAAGGTCAGCAGCAGCATGCGGATGTGCATCCCGTCGACATCGGCATCCGTCGCGATGATGACCTTGTTGTAACGGAGGCCATCGAGGCTATCCTCGATGTTGAGGGCCGCCTGAAGCAGGTTGAACTCCTCGTTTTCATAGACCATCTTCTTGGTCTTGCCGTAGGTGTTCTTAGGCTTTCCGCGAAGCGAGAACACGGCCTGAGTCTCGACATTGCGTATCTTGGTGATCGAGCCGGCAGCCGAGTCGCCCTCGGTGATGAAGATCGAGCTCTCGAGCATCTTTGCCTCGTCGCCCTTGGTGTCGTTGAGGTGCACGCGGCAGTCGAGCAGCTTGCGGTTGTGGAGGCTTATTTTCTTGGCCTGCTCGCGGGCGCGCTTGGTCACACCGGCCATGGCTTTACGCTCCTTCTCGCTGTCCTGGACCGTCTTGAGGATTATCTGCGCCGTCTCGGGCTCCTTGTGGAGATAGTTGTCGAGCTCTTTCTTGATAAAGTCGCCGACATACTTGGCCACGGTGGGTCCGTCGGGACCCATGTCGCGCGAGCCGAGCTTGGTCTTGGTCTGGCTCTCGAACACCGGCTCCTCCACCTTCAGGGCTATGGCAGCCACCATGCCGTTGCGTATGTCGGAATACTCAAACTGGGCGCGCCCGAGAAACTCCTTGATCGTGCGGCTCACGGCCTCCTTGAAGGCCGACAGATGGGTGCCTCCCTGAGTGGTGTGCTGGCCGTTGACAAACGAGTAATACTCCTCGCCATATTGCCGGGCATGGGTTATGACCACCTCAATATCATCGCCTTTCAGGTGAATGATGGGGTAGAGAGGCTCGTTGGTCATATTCTCTTTCAGCAGATCCTCAAGGCCTCCGCGGGAGAGATATTTCTTGCCGTTGAAGTTGATGGCCAGCCCGGTGTTGAGAAAGGTATAGTTCTTGATCAGGGGGACGATGTGCTCGTCGCGGTAGCGGTAGTCGCGGAAAATCGACGCATCGGGGGTGAACTGCACCATAGTGCCGTCGGGGGCGTCGGTAGGCACTATGTCGCTCTCGCTCACCAATATGCCGCACGAATACTCGACACGCTTCATGCGCCCTTCGCGCACACTCTCGATGACAAAACGGGTCGATAGGGCGTTGACGGCCTTGATGCCCACACCATTGAGGCCCACCGACTTCTTGAAGGCCTTGGAGTCATACTTGCCGCCGGTGTTCATCTTCGACGAGGCATCGACCAGCTTACCGAGCGGTATGCCGCGTCCGAAGTCGCGCACGGTGACCGACGTGTCGCTCACAGCAATGTCGAGCTGGCGTCCGAAGCCCATCATAAACTCATCTATAGAGTTGTCGATCACCTCCTTGAGCAGGACATATATGCCGTCGTCGGGGTTCGTGCCGTCGCCCAGCTTACCGATATACATGCCGGGGCGCCGGCGCACATGCTCCTGCCACTCGAGAGTCACGATGTTGCTCTCGTCATAGCCGGAAGCCTGAGCTGCGGGAGATGATGGTGTGTCGGTGTCGATCGGTAAAACGGGGTCAATAAGTTGCTCGTCAGTCATAAAGCGTAGTGGGGTAGGGGAGAGGGCGGTTTGACAATGCGCGACTACAAAATTACAAATAATTCGCCAACCGACCAAAACCATTCGACCCGTTGGCGCGCGGGCAAAAAGCCATCCGGAGGGATGCTTGCCGAAAAAGGTTTTTGCAGAGTGCACGGAAAATATTATTTTTGTGAAAAATAAATTCTGAGGAAAATAATTAATGGAATTTCCTGACCGTAAAGATGAGATCGCCGTAGAGATGACCCATGCCACATCATACTCTCGTCCCTGTCTATGAAACGAGCCATTCATATCATCTCCCTGCTCCTGGTGGGCGCCCTGATAGCGATAGCCGCCGGCTGCACGTCGGCCTCAGTCGAGAGGCGGCTGCAGACCGCCGAAGCCCTCATCGACTCATATCCCGACTCGGCCCTCACCATCCTCAGCGCCATCGACCGCTCTGACCTGAGCGGCGAACACCGCGCCCGCCACGCCCTGCTCCTCTCCCAGGTCTACGACAAAAAATTTATCGACATCGCCGACGACTCCCTCATCAGCATCGCCTACAACTACTACACCCTCCCTTCGGCGCCCGACAACTATCGCACGGCAGCATACTATTATCGCGCCAACGTTGACTTCAACGCCAAAGACTATCCCTCGGCCATCTTCCACGCTATAGTGGCCGATACTCTCGCTGCCATTACCGGCGACCTCCATTATCGCGGAATGGCCAACAACCTCATAACGTTGGCTTACTGTCAGCTCAACGACTACAACAAAGAGCTTC